>JAYSVZ010000734.1:0-3287 GCA_043718305.1 Planctomycetota bacterium
CGGTCTTGTTCGAATCGTCAGACACATTTGATCGCGATGCCTCCCGCAGGCGATTTCTCGCCCAGTGCGGCGGCGGGTTTGGAGCGGTCGCTTGTGCGGGGATGCTGGCCAGTGAGGGGTTCGCGAGCGACCCGTTGCCGAAGCCGCACTTCGCCGCCAAGGCCAAGCAGGTCATCTATCTGTTCATGCACGGCGGGCCGAGTCATGTCGATCTGTTCGACCCCAAACCGACCCTGACGAAGTACGCCGGGCAGCCGCTGCCGGACAGCTTTGGCGAGGTCAAGACCCGTCGCAAGGTGGCGACTAACCCGCTACTCGCCCCGGTCATGCCATTTCAGAAGCATGGGGAAGCGGGGATCGAGGTCAGTGACTTCATGCCACACATCGCCTCGCAAGTCGACAACCTCTGTATTCTTCGCAGTTGTCACGGCGATAGCGTCAACCATCCGCAATCGGTGTATCAGATGAACACCGGGAGTATCCTCACGGGCAGGCCGAGTCTGGGAAGTTGGGTGTCGTACGGGCTGGGGAGCGAGAACCGCAACCTGCCATCGTTCGTGGTGATGCTCGATCAGGGAGCGGGGATCAAGGGCGGGCCGCCGGCGTGGGGCAGCGGGTATCTGCCCGCCACTTACCAGGGAACCACGATGCGGTCCGGGGCTGCTCCGATTCTGCACCTCGACCGACCAGCGGACATGTCCGAGGACCGGCAGCGGCAACTGCTCGACTTCGTCAACCAGCGGAACCGCGATCACCTCGCAGCTCGCGGGGCCGACAGCGAACTCTCCGCGCGGATCGAGGCGTACGAGTTGGCCTTCCGCATGCAGCAAGCGGCCCCCGAGGTGGTGGATCTCGCGCAGGAGACTGAGGCGACGCGCCAGCTCTATGGGATCGACACGAAAGAGACCGCCGAGTTCGGCGCGCGATGCCTCCTCGCGCGCCGCATGATTGAGCGGGGGGTGCGGTTCGTCCAGCTCTACTCCGGCGACACGGTCGGGTGGGACGCCCACGACGATGTCCTCAAGAACCATACGCGGTTGTGCCGAGCGACCGACAAGCCGGTGGCGGGGTTGCTGGCCGATTTGAAGCAGCGGGGCTTGCTGGAGGAGACGCTGGTCATCTGGGGCGGTGAGTTCGGGCGGATGCCGATGAGCGAACAAGGCAAAGGCCGCGACCACAACCCGTGGGGCTACACGGTCTGGATGGCCGGCGGCGGCGTGAAGCCCGGTATGGTTTACGGAGCCACCGATGAGGTCGGCCTGCGCGCGGTCGACAAGCCAGTGCATGTGCATGACCTGCACGCCACGATTCTTCATCTCCTCGGAATGGACCATACGCAGTTGACGTACTTTCATAATGGACGCGATCAGCGGTTGACCGATGTCGAGGGGCACGTCGTCACGGAGATCCTGGCGTGAATAGCCATCAGCCAGCCTCCCGTGGGATAGGCTTCCAGCCTGTCATTTCCGGGCCAAGCCGACAGGCTGGAAGCCTATCCCCCGGGAGGCTCGACCCCTGTAGCTCATGTCGCTCCGCGACTGAGACTCCGCTTGTGGAACACCGTTCAGCCCAGGGGAACCTGTCTGAGTCGGTCTTCCTTCGTGCGGAATGCGAGTCGCGGAGCGACATCGCCTACGAGGTCGGCCTCCGCGTGTTGTTGCTGCTCGCGCTCATGATCTCGATGTCCTTCGCCGAGGTGCCAACACCCGATCCGCTCGTCGAGCCGCCGCTCACCGAATCGGACCGCGACTACTGGGCGTATCAACCAGTCGTGCGGCCCACTGTTCCCGTGCTGGAGAACGATCAGTGGTCGCGGAATCCGATCGACAAATTCATCCTCGCGAAGCTGCGCGAGAGGCAACTTGCACCGGTCGAGGCGGCGGACGCGGAGACGTTGCTGCGGCGGGTGACGTTTGATCTGACGGGGTTGCCGACGACGCCGTCTTGGCACGCGGCTCTCACCCCCAACCCCTCTCCCGGCGGGAGAGGAGAGTCGGAGTACGAGCAGCAGCTCGACCGCCTGCTCGCCTCCCCGGCGTACGGCGAACGTTGGGCGCAGCACTGGCTCGACCTCGTGCGGTTCGCGGAGACGGATGGGTTCGAACATGACCTCGTCCGGCCCGAGGCGTGGCGGTATCGCGACTGGGTGATCCGAGCCTTCAACGACAACCTGCCATATGACCGGTTCCTCCAATTGCAACTCGCCGGTGATGAACTCGACCCCGACCACAGCGAGTCGCTCATCGCCACCGGCTACCTGCTCGCGGGGCCGGACATGCCAGACCTCAACTCACAAGAGGAGCGACGGCACATCTATTTGAATGCGATGACGACCAACGTCGGCGAAGTCTTTCTCGGCCTGACGATCGGGTGTGCCCAGTGCCATCACCACAAGGTCGACCCGTTCTCGCAACACGACTTCTACCGGCTGCGGTCGTACTTGGAGACGATCGATCTGTTCCCGGTGAAGCCGAAGTCGGAAGCCAACGACCCCGATGCGAAGCCCGAGCTGACGGATAACAAGAAGCTCCCGAAGGAGCGGATCGTCTGGAACCGCAGCGGCGAGACGCCGGTGAGTCACCTGTGGATTCGCGGGGATCACCAGCGACCGGGACCAGACGTGACGCCAGAGGTGCCGCGCGTGCTAGGTAGGACGGGCATTCCTGCCCGTCCCTCGCCCGGAGAGGATCCTGTCGGGAACGGAGTCAATCGCCGCACCGCACTCGCCCGCTGGCTCACCGACCGCCGCAACCCACTCACGGCCCGCGTGATCGTCAACCGCGTCTGGCAACACCACTTTGGCGTTGGCCTGCACCCCACGAGCAGCGATTATGGTTGGCTCGGCGAAGAGACGACGCATCCCGAACTACTCGACTGGCTGGCGGCAGAGTTCATGGAGAGCGGGTGGGATTTGAAAGCGCTACATCGGTTGATGCTCTCTTCGGCGACCTACCAACTGGCAAGTTCGTCCACGAACACGGCCTCACCGATGTGGGAACAACTCCGACGCCATGATCCTTCGAATCGCCTGCTCGGTCGCATGAATCGCCAGCGACTCACCGGGGAAGCGATCCGCGACGCCATGTTGTCCATCTCCGGTGAACTGAACCGGAAAGCGTTCGGTCCCGGCGTCCGCCCACCGCTGCCGCCGACCGTGGCATCAACTCTCTTAAAGGACCAGTGGCCCGTCACCGAGGACGCCACCGAGCATACCCGCCGCAGCATCTATCTCTTTGCCCGCCGCAACCTGCGACTGCCGCTGCTCGATGCGTTCGACAAGCCCGACA
>JAYSVZ010000735.1:0-10006 GCA_043718305.1 Planctomycetota bacterium
ATGCACTGTCAGGGGAGTTTAGTGCGCCAGGTCGAGAAAGTCAGTAATACCAATGAAAAAAGAGACAATGCTGTCGGGGCCACCCGAAGGTCTCCCCTAGGCCGAGTCTCCACCCCAATTGTCGGCTTCTTACCCGCAAAAGTCAAGGAAAACGCGATCCAAGCATCGCCGGAGTGTGTGCGTCCCCAACGTCGGTGAATTCAGAATCGGACCGGTCTTTGACCCCGACGGGGTCTCGTCTCTTAGCCCAGGGTCGGCCGCGCAGCGGCAGACCCTGGGTCAGTCATCCCGAAAGCCCATCAACCCCAACGGGGTTGCGGCGGTCATCGGACGCAACCCCGTGGGGGTTGAAACGGCTGAAATCGATCGAAATCCCAGGGTTTCCCGCCGTGCGGGCAACCCTAGGCGATGGGGCGAGACCCCGTGGGGGTCAATTCACCGACGTTTGGGACGCACACACATCGCCGGACTGGAACGGTTCGGGGAGCTAGGCTTACCAGTTACCACGGACTAGGCGAGTGACTTCGTTTGACACTTCGATTCTCCGGCCAACTGATGGCACATCGTCCGCTTGTGAGTTACGCTTGAACACGCAACGCGTTGGGTGCCTCAAAAAGCGTCGTTGCCGATAACCGCCTGCGTTTGGTCACGACATGAAACCCGCCCGCCTGATTGCCGTTTTCCCGACACTGCTCACACTTGGCAATGCGGCCTGTGGGTTCGGGGCGATTACATTTGCCGCCAAGGTCACACTGAATACCCCTGATGCGCCCGGCTATGGGCCGCTCTTCTTGAGCGCCCTCTTAATCTTTATCGGCATGCTGTTCGATATGTTCGACGGAGCGGCTGCGCGGCTCACGGGCAACACCAGCGAGCTCGGTGCCGAACTCGACAGCTTGTGCGATGCGATCACCTTTGGCGTGGCCCCGGCGTTTCTGATGTTGCAGTTCGTCAACTTCCCGATTTGGCAGGGAAACGAGTATTCGCTCCCGTTTCTCTACCCCGCGCGGCTCGTTTGGACGATGGGGGCGCTCTATGTGCTTTGTGCGATTTTGAGACTCGCGCGGTTCAATATCGAAACGGATGAGGACGATGCGCACGACTCGTTCAGCGGGCTGCCATCGCCCGCCGCTGCGGGAGCCGTGGCCGCCTTTCCGATCGCGATGCCTGAATTGTTACAGGTCGCCCAGAGCGGCGGCCCGACCGCCAAGTTGATCGTCAGCTTTCTAATCCCAGGCGTTAAGATCGCCTTGCCGATCGTCTGCCTGGCTGTGGCGATGCTGATGGTGTCGCGGATTCCGTACCCCCACTTCGGGACGCAACTCCTTCGTGGGCGCGGGCCGAAAAAGACGATCATCCAGTTCGTGTTCATCGCGGCCGCAGTCGCCTGGGTCCACGAGTTGGTCGTTCCACTGGCGTTCTGCTACTTCGCTTTCGGGGCCCCGATCGCTGAGCTGTTGAAGACGTTCACCAAGGCAAAAAACGTCCCCAGCGATGTGAAAGCGACGTAGTCTCGACGAGCCTCGCTGGCGGCTGGCTCGTTGCCCGCTTACCATCGTTGGCTGGCGCGTGCTCCTAGAACTTCTCGCTGGGGAATGACTGATGCTGCTTCGACTGCTGGGCTGTTGTGTTCTTCTGATGGTGGCCCCGATCGTGGCGCTCGCCGAAGGGGATCCCCCCAAGGGCGAAGTCGCCATGTACACTTTCAATAGCAGCAAGGTCTTTCCGGGCACGGTTCGCGACTACTGGGTCTACATTCCCAAGCAATACGACCCAGCCAAGCCCGCTTGCGTCTACGTCAACCAGGACGGCCTCCAGAACAACGCTCCCCAGGTCTTCGACGAACTGATCGCCAAGGGAGAAATGCCGGTCACGATTGGCGTCTTCGTGATGCACGGACGCGTGCCAGCTCCCAATGACCAATCCCTCGACCGCTTCAACCGCAGCTACGAATACGATGGGCTCGGCGATGCCTATGTGCGGTTTCTTTTGGAGGAGCTGCTCCCCGAGGTCGAGACCAAGAAAGCCGAAGATGGACGGGCGATTGTGCTGTCCAAGTCGGGCAACGACCGCGCCATCGGCGGGGCCAGCAGCGGGGCGATCTGTGCCTTCACGGCGGCCTGGGAACGGCCCAACGAGTTCTCGCGGGTCTTCAGCGCGATCGGGACCTACGTGAGTCTGCGCGGCGGCAACGACTACATGAGCTTGGTCCGCAAGTACGAGCCGAAGCCGATTCGCGTCTTCCTGCAAGATGGCAGCAATGACCTGAACATCTACGGGGGTGACTGGTGGATGGCCAACCAGGAGATGCAGCGGTCGCTGGCCTTTGCCGGGTACGAGCAGACCCACATCTGGGGCGAAGGGGGCCACAACGGAGATCATGGCAAAGAGGTGTTCCCAGACGCCATGCGGTTTCTCTGGAAGGACTGGCCCGCACCGGTCAAGGCCGGCCTCGGCTCGCCGCAACTGCAAGAAATCCTGATCCCCGGTGAGGACTGGCAACTGGTCGGTGAGGGATACAAGTTCACCGAAGGCCCCGTCACCAACGCCCAGGGCGAGGTCTTCTACAACGAGGGACCATCGAGCACGACCTTTAAGGTCGGCCCCGATGGGAAGCCGGTCGTGTTCATTGCCGATTCGAACCAGGGCGATGGCCAGCGGTTCGGAGCCGATGGAAAGCTCTACGCGGTGGCTCGCAAGACCTCGCAGATTCTGAGCTACGATGCCGAAGGGAAGTCGACCGTCTTCGCCGACGGCTTTCTCGGCAACGACCTCGTCGTCCGCCACGATGGCAGCGTCTACGTGACGTTCCCGGACTGGGAGAAGTTCCAGAATAGCACCGTGATGTACATCTCTCCGAAGGGTGAGAAGAAGCCCGTCGACAAGGGGCTGAAGTTCACGAACGGCATCTGCTTCTCACCCGACCAGTCGCTGCTCTACGTCGCCGACTCCCGCTCCCACTGGGTCTACAGCTACCAGATCCAAGCCGACGGCTCGCTGGCTCACAAACAAAAGTATTTTCATCTGCACATGCCCGACAACGCCGATGACAGCGGCGTCGACGGGCTGCGGACGGATGCCAACGGTCGGCTGTGGTGTGCGACGAAGTTGGGTCTGCAAGTCTGCGACCAGGCGGGCCGCGTGAACTGCATCATCCCGACCCCCAATGGCAAGGTCTCGAACCTGACCTTCGGCGGCGAGAAGCTCGACACGGTCTACGCCACCTGCGGCGACAAGGTCTACAAGCGGAAGGTCAAAGTCAGCGGAGCGCTGCTGACGCCGACCAAGCCGGAGAAGCCGCGGTTGTAGGGCCTGCGTCCAGAAATACGATCCCCGTAGGATGGGCATTCCTGCCCGTCCTGGAGCGAAGGCCAACCTCACGATCCACTCTGCCCCGCCATTCGTGAGTGACGCGTTTGTTCGGGACGGCCTGGAAAGGCCGTCCTACCGGTAAGCTACTTCTGGGCGCTCGCCTGAGCACCGGGCGGCGATATGAATATCTCACTTGATGTCTAAGGGAACTTCGCCGTGTCAGTCCCCCATCATGAATCCCAGCTTGCCACCTGCATTCAACGGGCCTGCTGGCTGGAGGCGACAGCCCGGAAGCCGGGGAATGTTCATCCAGGGGCTTCGTTTGCGGACTTACATTACGAGGATTTCGTGGCCTCTGCCGAGGTGGCTGCTCCCTTGTTAGCATCGGCGGGGCGGGTCGGTGTGGGGGCGGCGGTGCTGGCAGCGGTGCGGGCGACGCGGGAGCGGGTGGGGACGAATACGAACCTGGGGATCGCGTTGCTGATCGCTCCGCTGGCGGCAGTCCCGGTGGGAGTTTCTCTTTCCGAGGGCGTTCCGCAGGTCTTGTCCCGCTTGACCATGCACGATGCGGAACAGGTCTACGCGGCCATTCGGGAAGCCCAACCGGGGGGCCTCGGCGAAGCCAGCGAAGGGGATGTGAACGCACCGGCCATCGACTTGCTGACCGCGATGGGACTGGCTGCCGACCGGGACCGCGTAGCGCGGCAGTATGTGACCGGGTTCGAGGATGTGCTCCAGGGGATTCCTTTACTCAAAGGGATTGTCCGTTCAGGAGGCGGTGGCCCCGAGCTCGAACTTGTGCATGTCGTCCGATTGCACCTGGAGTTCATGTCCCGCTGGCCCGACTCGTTGATCGCTCGCAAGTGTGGGCTGGCCATGGCGGATGAGGCCCGTCACCGGGCTGATTTCGTTTTGGAAGCGGGTTGGCCGGAGACTCCCACTGGCCAGGCCGCGTTCAATGCCTTCGATGCCTGGCTCCGAGCGGATGGTCATCGCCGAAACCCGGGGACGACTGCCGACCTCGTGGCTGCTACGCTGTTTGCAGCACATCGCGGTTGAAGGGACAAGTGGCAAGTGATAGTCGTGGTTCGCTCCGCGAACCTACGTTGGATCGCGGAGCGAAAGGCGACTATCGGACAGTTGTTGATCGAGCAATCCGAATGAGCAATGCCCAATGACTCGTCATGACAACCAGTTTCGCATCCGCGTGACGAAAGACCATCTCGTCTTTAGTGCGGGCCACTTCATTACGATCGAACTCCCGACGGGGGAGATCTGCGAACGCCTGCACGGTCATAACTGGCGGGTTGCCGTCGAGGTCGCTGGGCCGCTCGATCGGAACCAGTACGTGTTCGACTTCATCGCCTTGCGAGACAATTTGCAAGCGATCATCGACCCGCTCGACCATCGAATGCTGCTGCCTGCCCGCCATCCCTCGATCCGCGTCGAGTCAGGGCCCCTCGAAACCGAGGTCCGTTACGCGGGCCGCCGCTGGGTCTTTCCGACTGACGAATGTGTCGTACTCCCGATCGAGCAGACCACTGCCGAGTTACTGGCCCGCTGGATCGGTCAGTCCTTGGATGCCCGACTCCTGTCGGCGGGCTGGCCGCGCGTTCCGGAACTCCGAATCGAGGTCGAGGAGAACTTCGGCCAGTGGGCGATCTGGGAGCGGCACTAACGCTGGCGGTCGAAAAAATCTCCCCGTAAGACGGCCTTTTCAGGCCGTCTCTTTGTAGGCGGTCTAGCGGTGAGAACCTCTCAAGGGACGGCCTGGAAAGGCCGTCCTACGGGTCCATTGACTCCCGCCACTTGCTCTCACGACGCACATCGAATCGTTATTCGTGGCGCATCGCCGCCTGGCCTCTCAATGTTCTCCCGAGCAGATAATTCCCGGGCATGAAACTCACTCTGCTGAAGGGCACGGCGACCGTCACCAGGCACAAATCCCGTTTCTTGGCATTGGCCAAAATGTTATTGGGGTTAGGATTCCCAGCCGCAGCCGTGATCGTGATCGTGACCGCGACATCGGCCTGGGGACAGCTCGTCACCGAATTCATAAACGCTTTGGCGTCAGCGGTCACGGCGGCGTTTGTGCTGGCAGTGATGATGGCCGAGCGGGCCCCTTCACGGGCGGCATCGTTGAGCAATTGGCCGACCATAAAGGCCCGCCCGAACTCAATGATTCCGAGAATCACCATGAAGAAGATCGGCATCACGACAGCCATTTCGACCATCGCAGCACCGGATCGATGACCCGGAGGGCGGCTGACACGGAAAAGGAACGGGGACTGCATGCTGATACTCGAAGGATAGGGAAGACAATCACAACGCGGAAGGAAGGTTCGCATGATCACTGGATGATCGCTGCGGGAGTAAACACGGTGCCGCTGGTGATCGTCGTCGAGCCAGCGATCGCTCCGGGCTCGACAAAACTCGCGGGTTGGACCACGACTTTTTTGTTTTGTCCGGTCAGTTGCACATGGAGGATTCGAATCCCGACCATCTTCGTCATGGTGTACATGGCATTGTTTCCAGGACCAGTGACCGAGGTGAATAGCGGGATGATGCGAGGCTTTCCTTTGATGGATGTCAGTTCGTCCTTAATGCCCGCACTCAGCCCCGTATCGCCATTGAGGATGAAACTTCCGCTCGACCAGTTAATCTGGCCACCCATCGCTGCCAAATCGGAATCATTCAGGCCATGCACAATCTGGCGGGCAATGTCGGCGGTACTGTTGCTGGCACTCCCGAAATCGACGGTCCCGCGGTTTCCCGAAGTCGTCGTGGCGCTTGAGAGAGGATACAAATCGACCTCTTTCACGCCATCTGCACCGGCGGAGACGGCTCCCGTGCTGGTATTGTAGGTGTAGAGATCGGTTCCGTTCCCCGCCATCAGTTTATTCCACGAGGGAACATCCAACGTGATCGGCAACACTCCGAGATTCGTCCCAGGAATCTTCTTGATCCCAGTGGCTGGCAACATCGCAGCCTGGGCGGTCATACTGACCGACGCTTTCTCGCGACCGATGATCGGGGCGAAGAAGAGGTCCAGCGGTTGATCGCCAGCCGCACTGGCCGCCTGGTCCCGATGAAGAGTGACTTCGGCCAAGTTGTATGGCGCAGTGCCCCAAGTGGTCACCCACCGTCCGGTCCCCGCGTTGTACGAATAGTTTCCCAGCCGAACGTCGCGCGTTGTGTTCAGATATACCGAGTTCAGTCCGCCCGCCTTGTTGGCAGCGGCGACGGTTTGAGCTGCGGTCTTCGCTTTCGTGGCGACCTGGGTCCAGGTCGTCCCGGAATAGCCATCGGGAAACTCAATGCTGGCAGCCAAGGCACTGGCGTCAGCCGCCGCCCCCAACTCGGCCCGGGTCAAGGTAATGAACCCGATGTCAACGACAAAGGCTGCGAAGCCGAACAGCATCACCATGCTGGCCGCTGTGAGCACCAGAATGTTCCCCGCACGATGGGGGAGATTCTGACGAAGTGAGGATGTCCGTTGCATGGTTCAGGCCGTTCATTGTGAGTATGTCTTGATGGCGATCACTGGGGCCCGATGTCGCCGGATTCGCTGCTCCGAGATGAGGTTGGAGTTCAGGCTTTAGCCTGTCCCGGAGCAGCCTAAAGGCTGGACTCCAACTTCAAATCATCTCGGGAGATGTCTCGCGGTTCACTCTCACACCCAGCCCCTCTCCCAGGGGGAGAGGGGAGCCGGATTGTGCGGGCTGACCGCTGACGGTTCCTGGCGGGCGTCGACTTTCTCGGTTTACTGGGCCTGCTGATGCACGATCACATCCGTATCATCCGTCGAGTAGAGGCCATCGGCCGAGTAGTACCGAATCGCCGTCCGCTTGAAGAGGCCGACCCGATTGGCCCCGTACCCCACCCGAGAATGGTTCGGGGAAAGGGCTGCATTCGAATTGTTCAGCTTGGTCCGGGTCGTGTAGGCCCGCATCCGCAGGCTGCGAGTGCCGCCGAACGCTCCCCAACTTTCCGAGGCTCCGTCAATGACTTCCATCAGAACGATTCCATTTCTTTCGAGCTCGGTGGCTGTGGTGTAGGTAATCACCTCGTTCTCGACATTCAGCTCTGCGGGAGCGTGCTGGTTGCGATAACCGAGCAGATTGTTCCCGTACCAGACTTGGAACTGCATTCCGCCTTCCGAGAAATCGGGCTGGGTTCCGTGATTCAACTCGAAGACCGCGTGAACGCCAGTTTCCGGAGCGTCGGGACCGAACACCGTCACGATTTGCGGTGAGTCCACGCGCCAATCGGGATCGGTGACCATGAGATGCCAGTCCTCTTCGACCCGAATGATGTCCGGAGTCGAAGGCTCCTGAGCCTCGGGGGCTTGCCCAAAGGCACAAAAAGCCGCCCACGAAAGAAGGGTGAATGCGAGTCGCTTGTTCATGATGTCTCTCTGTCGTTGCTGCCCGAAGTCCGATCGGAAGGCCTGTGTCAATTCAGCCTAGTTCGGTGGCAACGACATGCCGTGAAAAACTTCTTGGAATTTTGAAGTTGTGACAATTCCTGCGACAAGAAAATACAAATGACGTGTGCGACTACTGCCCCGCCAACGCTCAAGCGGGGGGTTGGAGTCCAGCCTTGAGGCTGCTCCGGACAGGCTAAAGCCGGGACTCCAACCCCGAGTCTGAGCGTGGCGGGGGCACTCCCCCCTGTCACGTCTCTTCAGCGAAACGTGGTCTCAAGCCCACGTTACTTCAACTCCTCCGGCAACTCGATCAATGGGGTCAGTTCCAGGATGTCGGTCTGATACCACTGTTCCTCTCGGGTGGTTCCCTTTTCAGCATCAATCAACCGATGGCCGGCCACGTGGGAGGGGTAACTGTGCCCTTCCGGGGTGGTTTTCCATTCACTGAACAGGTGCCGCGTATCGGTATAATCGATTGCCACCAGTTTGTGTGTCGTGCTATCGAAGTGGAGCGTGATTGGCATCGGGACCGACTCGGTGACGCGCAGTCCGTAGGCCGCCTTCCCGGCGACCATCGCTTCGGGAAGGGCTTCGACCTTCGAACTCGGCTCCAGCAAGAGCCGCAGACTCCATGCCCAGCAGAGGACGCGGACCTTGTCCTTGTCCCGCTTGTTCGTACCAAGCCACCAGTTCTTACCGACCTCGACGACCGAGGTGCGGTTCTCTTTCTCGTCCGGTGCCGGTGGGGCGGCGACCGTGGCGGTGATCAACACCCGTTCGCGAAAGCGAAACTTGGTCAGCAGCTTCGCCTCCCCGCCCGCAGTGGTGATGACCTGCTCGATCCGGGGCTGCACATCGTCAGCCCCGAATCCGAGAGTTGGAACGGCCAAACCGAACAGGGCGATGAGAGTCCAAAGTCGCATGGCGGTACTCGGCGTAGGGGAGTGAACCGCAGCATCTTCTCCCAGAGAGGGCCTGAATGTCCAGTGGGCCTGAATGTCCCCCTGCCACTGACGGCCTCTCATTGCCCGCCCTATTCCATTAGAGCACTTTTAGAATTGGCCTTCTGTCAGAGCATTCGGCTCTCAGCCAGAACAATCCGGGAGTCGTCTCGCCACTCCCCCTCACCCCCAGCCCCTCTCCCGGGGGGAGAGGGGAGCCGGAGGGGGCTGGCTGATTGCTGAAAGCTGACTGCTGAAGGCTCAGGGAATGAACTGAACACCCATTCGAAAAATGCTCTAACTAAGCCATTCGAAACGCGATCAGCAACGCCCGACGCGGCGTGTGACGAGCATCACCGTCATCCTTGGCTCGCTCTTCCGGGGCTCGCTCTTCCGGAGCCTTATCGGCGGGCTCTTTCTCGTCGCCGTCTTCGCGACCCTGCCGTTTTTCGAGGCGGTTCACCGACTTCTGCAACCGCTCAATCTGCTCGGTCAGTTGACGGATCGATTCGGTCAGGGCGTCGACTTGCGGCGATGGCACACTCGCTGGCAGGGGCCACATCATCGGGGTTCCCGGCATCCCGGGACCACCGATCAGCATTTGCGGGTGCTGCCCCGTTGATCCATTCAAGAGTAGGTCGGTCCAATTTGGATCCTGGGAGAGGCCTTGCTCCATTTTCAGTTCGTCGCGCTTCACGGGGGTGACCTCCACGGTCTTCGGCTCCCCTTTGCGAATGTAGGTCAGCACAACCGGCTGCGTCTCGATGGCATCAATCAGCTTCTGCATCTCGGGGATCGACTTGATCTCCTGGTCCCCGACCTTGAGCAGGATGTCATGCGGCTGAAGGCCCGCCTGGGCTGCGGGACCATCGGGGATCACCGAGCCAACGAGAACCCCCACTCCGTCTGGAAGCGTGACATGCGCCCGCAGGGAATCCGGAATCTCCGCCAGCGCGATTCCGATCAGGTGCTTGGGCAAGGTCTGTTCGGATGCGGCGGCGTCCAGATGCACGAAGGGGCTATTTCCGTTTGGCAGTGGAATCGTCCGTGTTTCTCCGTTGGGAAGGCGGATCAACAGGTGCCCCTTGCGGATCACCTGCGGTGCCCCGGGGGGATTAGCGATCAGCGATTTGTCGCTTTCGATGATGCGAACCTCGCCCTGTGATTCAGTCTTGAGTTCGTCGGCTACGGAGAAACTCACGGGAAGCACGAAGCTCCCGATGAGTGCGAAGGCGGTCTGCCAGGATCGAGTGGGCATGGGGAAGTCTCCTTAAGGTTGGGGGTTGAACAGGTTGGAATGGCACATTCGGGTGATTGAGATGTG
>JAYSVZ010000736.1:0-3275 GCA_043718305.1 Planctomycetota bacterium
TGAATCGCATCGGAAACCCTTAATGGATGATGCGATGCTCGACTTCGGCAATCTCAATCGACGGTCTCTGTTGCAGCGGTCCGGCATGGGGCTGGGGGCGCTGGGGTTGGCGGGGTTGTTCGCCGATGACTTGGCCAGACACTCGATGGCAGACTCGCCCGAGGCTGGTCTCGGTGCCAAGCTCCCGCAGTTCCCGGCCAAGGTGAAGCGGGTGATCCACTTTTTCTGCAACGGAGGGCCATCGCATGTCGACACGTTCGACCCCAAGCCCGCGCTGACGACCTATGCGGGGAAACCGGCTCCCATCAACCTGACCACCGAGCGGAAGACCGGGGCGGCCTTTCCCTCTCCGTTCAAGTTTCAAAAGTACGGCCAGAGCGGCCTCGAAATCAGCGAGATCTTCGCCAAGACCGCCGAGCATGCCGATGACATCGCGGTCATCCGCTCGATGTATGCCCAAGTGCCGAACCACGAGCCATCGCTGATGCTGATGAATTGCGGCGATTCGGTGCAGTCGCGGCCCAGTGTCGGGGCGTGGGTTATGTATGGACTGGGGGCTGAGAACAAGAACCTGCCGGGGTTCATTGCGATGTGCCCGAACGGCCTGCCGATCAAGGACTCGGAGAACTGGCAGTCGGGGTTCCTGCCGGGAATTTACCAGGGCACGTTCATCGACCCCCAGCACCGCGAACTCGAGAAGCTAATCGAGAATATCCGCAGCCCCCACGCCTCGCTGGCCGTCCAGCGGAGGCAACTCGACTTGCTCAAGACTCTCAACACCGCGCATCGCGATGAGCGGCTCGATCCCCGGCTCGACTCACGGATTCAATCATTCGAGTTGGCCTTCCGCATGCAGACGGAGGCGGCTGAGGCGTTTGACATCAGTCAGGAACCGGCCCATGTGCAGGCCCGCTACGGCGATGGCGTCCACGGGCGACAGACCCTCATCGCGAGGCGACTCCTCGAACGCGGCGTGCGGTATGTCCAACTCTGGCACGGAGCCGGACAGCCGTGGGACAACCATACCCAGATCGAGGCCAACCATCGCAAGCTGGCCGGGGAGATTGACGGACCAATCTCAGCGCTGATGCACGATCTCAAGCAGCGCGGGATGTTTGAAGAAACGTTGATTCTCTGGGGTGGAGAGTTCGGACGCACCCCGACCGTGGAACTCAGTGGCGACGGCAAGGAGCAGATGGGCCGCGACCACAACCACTACGGCTTCAGCGTCTGGCTGGCGGGCGGCGGGATCAAGGGCGGCATGGCCTACGGAGCGACCGACGACTTCGGCTTCAAGGCCGTCGACAAGCCAACCAGCGTCCACGATTTACATGCGACGATCCTACACCTGCTCGGGTTCGATCACGAGCAGCTCACGTACCGCTATGCCGGACGGGATTTCCGGCTGACCGACGTGCATGGAAAGGTGTTGCGGGAGATCCTGTCCTAACGCCACCCGGGCTTGCCCCGGTGGTTCCCGCGCTTGTGCGCTACTGGCACGACCAGTCACACTGAACTCACCCACACTTGGAAAGGTGATCGTTCAAGATGTCTCGACTCCTAACTGGCAACAAGCTCCAAAGCACCTACGAGAATTTCGTGGCCGAGTGTCCGCACTGCCATGAACCCTGTACGTTCAACCGTGCATCAGATTTGAAAGCATACGAACCAATCAGCGGCATGGATGTTCACTGCTTCAACCCTGCATGCGCAAAGCCGTTTCGCATCACGTGCGACCTCATCAATCCCCGACACGAAATGCTAGTGTTTGATTGTGAGAATTTTCTCAAAGAGAAGCGATACATGCACTGTATCCTAAGTCTCTGTCATGCGTACGAGGTGTTCTTCAGCGAGTTTCTGAGAGTTGAACTTCTCTACAAGCCTTTCTGGAAAGACCAGGACTGTGAGGATTTGGATCAAGTGGCTCAATTGCTCTGGAACGTGACTGAGAAATGGCCTTTCGCCCGTTTGCGAGCAGTCTTCCTAAGAAGAGTGGTCGATCAAATACCTCCACCGGCGAACTTGACCAAGACTCTAAGTGTTATCGAAGGATTGTCTAAACCCCAAAAACAGGAGATTCCTGAAAGTGATATCGATAAGTTGGGCGATCCGGAACTTGTCCTGATTCTCAAAAAGCTCAATGCGTCTACAATTCACAAGAAGAGAAACAATGTCATCCACAAGGACGCGTATCGACCATCTAAAGACGAGGCCGAAGCGGCACTTGCTGAGACGAAGTCGATCCTGATGCCACTGACTTTTATCCTTGACATTCAAGAAAACATCAATTGGTATCAAAGTGATGCGAACACCGAAGACACTTGATGGCTGGTGCCATGCTTGTACCCGCCCCCCCGTTTGCCGAGGAGGTTCCTTCGCTGTTGCGATACGGACCTCGCCAATCCCGGTAGCGCACAAGCGCGGGAACCACTGGGGCAAGTCCAGTGGCGGGGCAGTTCGGAGTTGGGGGCTTCAGTGATGCTTTCGGATGGCACCGAGGTCGTATTCGCCGATGGTGCCGACGTAGTAGCTGGGTTTGAGGACCGGGGTCATGCCGTAGACGTAGGCGATGTTGTTCATGTAGCTCAGGGCAATCTCCTGGGGTGATTCGTCCGGGGAGAACCCCAGCACGAGGTGCAGATGATCGGGCAGCACACCCAATCGCGACAGCAAGTGCCCCTTCGAACCGGCGGCTCGGCGGATCATGGCCCGGACCTGTTCATGAACAGCAGACTGCGTTTGTCGCCAACGATCATCGTGGACGAGGACTAGGTGCAAATTGCAGCGGTATCGCCCGTGAGCTGTGAACCGTGGCTGAGACAGATCGAGTTCGGGATTCACGATCTGCAAATCGAATAGAACGGCTCGCGGATCGGGATCATCCGGAAAGTGATGCGTCAGCTGAGTGGCGACGTACTGCTCGGTCTTGTCTCGGCGAGTGGAGCCGACGCTGTGCAAGTCGTAGTTCCGGCGCAGAGCGCTCGGACAGCGTGCCCGAACCAGATGTTGCAGTCTGCCTTTAACTCGCTGAATGACATGAGTCGGTGTCACGCTCGGCGTGGTACTGAGCAGAAAGAGACTCCGGTCGATCTGTGAAAATCGGTGTTCCAGCACACGAATGCCGTCCGGCTCCAGCGAAGTCCGCAGGTCATCGAGCCAATCATTCGCGAACGGAGCCTTTCGCCAGAAGACCGTCAGCGACCAGTCCAGTTGCCATGCTGCCGCTGTCGATTGCGGCCAATAGATCGGTGTTCGGGTCGTCATCAGTGCTCCCT
>JAYSVZ010000737.1:0-3274 GCA_043718305.1 Planctomycetota bacterium
ACCGCACCGATTCGGCACCGCTTTGGACGAAACCACTTCGATGGTCTGCACACCGTCTTTCGATGGTTTACACACCAATCTTCGATGGTTTACACACCGCCCCCTTCGAATTCGCCCGCAAGTTCAACAACTTGCCGACAGTTATCCACACCGTAACACTACTTATAACACAAGTATTTAACACCCCGCCCAAACGGCGATGGGCTGTGGATAACTCTCCAGAAGAACACTTTCAACTCTTGCCCCAATCGTCAGGGCGAGCGAAGATGTCAAAAGTGGCATACAAAATGAGCCCTCCCATGTGGTTTCGACACGGGTTACATTGACCAAGGAACATATGCATATCAGCTCATTCGTTCGCGGGAAATGTAGCGGAAGGCGTAGCATTGCCAGTCGTTCCAACATGTTTGACATTGATATACTCGTCCTCGTATTTCGCGTCCACATGCTTGTAGCCGTTCACAAGACGGATCGATGGGTGATCGAAAGGGCCTTTCTCGTAGTCGACTCGATCGTCCGTTAAGCAGAGCAAGAAGAACACCAAGGCTCGTTTGTCATCTATGGTCAGATCCAGCCCCTTGATGGCCGGGTGCTTGTCGGTATTGGAAGTGCTGTCACGAGGCAACTGGTGCTCTACGTCCTCGTAGAACTCCACAACTTCCAGCAAGGTGTTGAGACGCCCGTTGTGCATGTAGGGGGCTGTGAGTTCGACGTTTCGCAATGTCGGAGTCTTGAATGTTCCCCAGAAGGCGAGTTCATTGTCATGCAGAAACGGTTTGCGGTATCCCCAGTGTTCTTCTTCAAAGACCATTTGACGGGCACGGGACAGGAAGTGGTAAGAGCTGCGCCGGGCGGGACCGGGGACATCGTCTGTCGGTTCTCCACGGGGGATATCGTCGCGGTTCCAGGAGGTGTCGACGCTGGCTTCTCGCTTCCCCTCATCGTGGTCGCACACAGGTTTCATTGATGTGGCTCGCGGTTTGGCATCTTGAGGCTGCGGGATCTTTTCCAGCGCGTTCAGCGCTGGTGAGTAGCCTTCGCTTTGATAGCGCCGAGTGTTCCATTCTCGTTGAAATCTATAGGCTTTCCCTGGCGCACCAGTCACCTTGGAGGTATCACCGCCACCCGATTTCTGCTCTTCAACGACCATAGCCTTGAATCTCGTTTTGGCAGCATTCGGGGCTGATTCCAAGCCATTCGTAGCAGCCTGGGCATCACCGGTGTCTTGATATGTTTTGTAGGCTTCCAAAGCGGCCGCCAGCGTCAGAGACTTGGGATCGTCAGCCTGAGCATCGGCTGCCTCGGAAAATGCCCTTTCCATAGCGGCCAGCAGTGCGTTTTCATCGGGTGACAGTAAATTATTATTGCCCCCGTTACCACGATCGTAGCGGGGCAAACTCACTCCCAGGGCATAGAACCCCGCGTCATAGAAGGCGTACGCCTCCGTCGCCAGTGGACCGGGAATGGGGAGCTTTCGACGAAAATCGATCTGGTCTGGAGGGATGGACATCTTCTCGACGAGAACTGGCCCACCGAGCGCTTCTGCCATCGCTACTCGCTCGTCTTCGGTGAAGTACGTCCGTCTTCCCATGCGGCGGACAAGAGACTTCTCGTACTCGAACAGGAGATTTGTGACATCTTCCACAACATCGTCGTGTGCTGAGAAATTCGCCTCTAGGAAAACACGGACTCGTGTCTCCATCTCGGCCTTTCGGCCATACGTGGCGTGCCGTAGCTCTTCCAACTCAATGGCAATCTTTCCCGAACGAGATTTCGCGTCCGGAATCCTCGCCACGGCGTCGGCCAAGTTCTTGAGCAATGCCTCGCGGGCCTGTCGCAGGTTGGCCACGAGCGCATCCGAACGGGAATTTGGCAGCAGCGCACGCTCCAAGGTGTAGTGGATCGGCAACTGCTCGGCCTCTGATTGCCGCTCATACAGTTCACTGAAAAACGGTCCATCATGGCAATCGACACAGCCACGATTCATGAAGACTCGAAATCCATGCTGGAAGATCGCGGAACCTGATTCATGGGCGGGGCGGGGTGGAGTGGTCACATGCTGATCGCGGCGGATCGGCTGGGGGAGTCCTGCTTTCACGCTTTGCCATTTCGCTTCGACCATCTCGGGGCGTCCGCGCATCATTTCGTCAAACGGGCTGTGATTCGATACGAGGCTGGCCTCATAAAGCATGATGCTGAGACCCCAGTAGAGTGAGAAGTTGCCTTCCATCAGCGATCCGGTCGGATTCTGTTCGGGAGAGCAGCCCCGCAACAGTACCAAGGGGGTTTTGTCTTTGGCCCCGGTATCGTCCCACCATTCCGATCGGAAGGCCCGCTTGATGAGATCCTCATAGGTCATGCAAGTCGCACACTGCTTCCCCACCGGAAATCGGCTCAGCACGCTGTCGGACGCGTCGACTGCTTGAAATCCAAGCACCTTTGCGGGCAGGAGTTTGTAGGCCACATGAGGAAACTCGCGTCCTACATAGGACATTTCCACATCATTGACGATCGGTCCAACAGCCTGCGAGGCAAGGGCGGCATGCGTGATCGCGACCGTGACGGGGACGATCTGCACGAGTGGCGGATCCTTCGTGATCTGACCTGCGGCATCACGTCGGGGGGTCGTCTTCACTCGATGGATGACATCGCGCTCATCAAAGTCGCCGAATATGGAAAAACCATTGAACGTCGACTCCGCCCGGCCATCGTGAAACAGGCGATCGGAGAAGGCTGAGTTGATGACGCTGGGAGAGTTGCGGGTGGTGATCTGCCGAAACGAAGTAAGTGGAAAGTTTGTATACTTTCCTTTCTTCATTTCGAAAGTCCCATCGACAAACATCGACCAATCGGGCCGGTACTCGTAATCTGCTAGAGATCGTTCGATTGCCTCTTCTTTCCTCCAGGCATGTGGGTTCGCGGGCTGATCTGTAAACCCTTTAAACACGAGAGGAGCGACTCCCTGCGATCCAATAATGCGCGACAGCGGACCGGCGGGTTGTGCCCCAAAGGGACCAGACACCAAGGGCGGAATTGTTACCGTCGCTAGTGCCGCCACGGGAAACGGCTGTTGCTTCTCACCGAACTCCAGAGGATGGCCCGGGTGAAGTTTGTACTGATCCCAGGCGACATACGGAACACGCTGCGTGTGCCGATTGCGAGCATCGGCTCCGTGCCGATAGTGGCAACTGGCACATGCGGTTCCCGTGGCCACAGCCGTGTCGCCGGTTCCGACGACTTCAAAATCACTCCCCGCTTGCATCTCCCAGAAGAA
>JAYSVZ010000738.1:0-3265 GCA_043718305.1 Planctomycetota bacterium
AATCGCCGTATCGGAGAGTTCTTGAAGGAACTGGAACTGACCGAGGGCCGCTGCACCGGCATCCGCACGTTGAGCCAGTTCAGCACCAAATTCACTCAAATTAGTGAAATTCAGAAATTCCATATCCAGGAGACTTACTTTCGATTTGAGGAGGAGGCATTTAGAATAACATTGATAGCCTCTTCCTCGCGACGAAACAGATCGGAGTCTTCGATTGGCGGTGCCTGACAATACGCAACCGGTCCGCGTCGTGGTCCTTTCCGGTCCGTCCGGGAGCGGGAAGTCGACAATTGTTCAGAGGATTCTCAAGGAGTCGCCGGTTCCGTTGCGGCTCTCGATTTCGGCCACGACCCGGGCAGCTCGCCCGGGCGAGGTTCATGGCGAACATTACTACTTCTTGACCTCCGAGGAGTTCGCCGCTCGCCGCGAATCTGGCGAGTTTCTGGAGTACGCGGAGGTTTTTCGGACAGGCAAATGGTACGGCACACTTCGGTCGGAAGTCGACGTGGCACAAGGTGTTGGGAAGTGGCCTCTGCTTGAAATCGATGTCGAGGGAGCCCAGAACGTCACCCAGCTCTATCCAGACGCGGTGACGATCTTTCTGACCCTGTCCTCGCTGGATGAGTATGAGCGGCGGCTTCGATCGCGGGGGACCGAATCCGAGGCGGTCCTGCAACGTCGTTTGCAGACTGCCCGCGAGGAGCTTAAGATGGCGGATTGCTACCGATTTCAGGTCGTCAATGACGATCTGGATCACGCGGTGCAAGAGATTTGCCAGATCCTGGCAGCCCAGCAGGCGGAACTTCATGCTCGATGAACTGAAGGAAGACGTGATCGTCAACAAGGTGGGCGGCCGGTTCAAGCTGTCGACCTTGATTCAAAAGCGTCTGGTTCAGCTCAACCGCGGCGCTCCGGCGCTGGTCGAAGAGATGGGCAAGCCGACGATGCACACGGTTGTTCGCGAGATTCTGGAAGACAAGATCTTCTTGGACAACAGCGACAATGTGGTCGTGGTCACCGATGATGCACCAGACACCGGGGCTCCCAGCCTGGACGATCTGTAAGGCCATTGGGGGATCGTAAAAACGTTGCAGGCTGTCGCTTGCTGCGTTGTTCCCGATCGATTAATCTTCTCGCCCCCGCTTCCGGCCTTCGGACTGTGCGGACGGTTCAGGATTCTGCCATGCACAAGCTTCTCAAGCTCGCTGAACAACCTCACATCCGCGAAAAGCGGTTCACGTTTCAGATCGGGGACTCCGTCGAGGTCCACACCCGAATTCTGGACGGGGACAAAGAGCGGATCCAGATCTACTCGGGCGTCGTGATCTCGATGCGCGGGGTCGGGATGGGTGAGTTTTTCACCGTTCGCCGAATCGTTTCGAGTGAAGGCGTCGAGCGGACGTTCTCGATCAACAGCCCGAAGATCGCCGATGTCGTCGTCAAGCGGCACGGGATTGTTCGCCGGGCCAAGCTCTACTTCCTGCGTGATCGCGTGGGCAAGAAGACCCGCCTGACCGAACGCCGGGCGACCGCCAAGTCGACCACTGCCGAAGAGTAGGCGACCGGCTTACCTTCAACAGGTTGCACATCCCCCAAAGAACCGCTGGCTTGTCCAGCGGTTTTTTATTGGCTGACATCCCGATACGATCGACCGGATCTCAACTCCTGTCATTCATCCGGAGATCGCGATGTTTCCCCGGTGGTGGGCGCTGTTGTTCGGGAACCGTGGGGAGCGGCTGGCTGCCAATACGCTCAAGGCGAAGGGCTATCGCATCCTCGCTCGCAACTGCCGCAGCCGGTTCGGAGAACTCGATCTGATCGCGGTCGATGGCGATACGGTGGTGTTTGTCGAGGTCAAGACCCGGTCACAATCGGACAAGGGCCGCCCCGAAGAATCGATCACACCTGGAAAGCAGCGGCTCTTGTCACGGGCAGCGCTGGCGTGGCTGCATAAGAATCGGATGCATCACTGCCGGTGCCGGTTTGATGTGGTGGCCATCGTCTGGCGAGAGGGGCAAGACCCTTCGATCGAACATTACATCGCGGCGTTCGATGCCACCAATTGACGTGATTCGTCGATCGACTCGTCGATCCCGGCTCCTGGCACATCAAGGGACTCGCTGGCCGGGGACGACTTGCGGGACTGGTAGATCACGATGAACTCGTTGAAGAGTTTCTCAAAGTCTTTCATCAGATCACCATCGCGCAGCTTGATCGGCTGGACATCTTTACCAGCGATCATGTCGCGCATCGTGCTGGAAAATCGAACCATCGGACCCGCCACGCGGTGCGTCTGGCGGACGAGTTCGTGGATCACGATCGGCAGCATCAGGCAAGCCCCCGCCGTCAAGGGGGCGTACTCGCTCAGAAAGTGCGTGTATAACTGATCGATGGACCGCATCTGAGACTGGCCAGTCAATTGGCCGAGGCGTTCCCGGATGAAGAAGTAGATGAACGCCGCGTGCCACAGCGACAGGTGATAGACCGCCCAGTAAGCACAGAACCGGAGGGACAACGTTCCCTGGATCCCAGCGTTGACGAAGAGCTTCTTGCGAGCAAACATTTTGCCAACCATGGTTCATCTCACCCGTCGAATCGGTCCGCTGGAACGTGATCTTCAGGTCAACCGTAGTTCACGACTGGCATCGAGTCGGAGGGAATCGATCAATGAGATTCGACATCATGCCGGAATCCGATGCCGATTGTTTCGAGTTTTCCGGATGAACGGTTTGAGCAGCGGACATGTGCCGCTGGTCGTCCGAAGCGGGACGGGCACTTTTGCCCGTCCGTCTACTCGCTGCCATTGGCAGTCATCACTCGCTGTGCGACCGTTCCGCGGGGGCGACGACATCGGCTTCGTCGGCTGGCATTCGCTCCCGGATCTGCTTCCATATCATTACGGCCATATAACGATGTCCCTGATGTGACAAATGAAGCGTATCAACCGTTGCCCCCGGCGCAGCCAGGACATCGACGAGATGCCGTTTCGGGATCAACTGGCAACCGAACTGTTGGGCCAATCTCCGCTGAGCAACGCCCCACGCGTTCTTACCGGGGATCAGGGGTAACTCCACGATGGCGATCCCCCGCTGATGCTCCACAAGGACTTGCAACGTGCGAGCCATGTCCGATTCATACTGCGCGACCGATCGACTGCCGAGAAGATCGTTACCCCCCAGCTCCACCACGACCAGCCCAGGGAATTGCAGCGCCAGACGCGCCATCGCCGCGCCGTCTTGGGAAGTGGCTCCGGCTTGTGACAGAT
>JAYSVZ010000739.1:0-9957 GCA_043718305.1 Planctomycetota bacterium
GGGAACCGATCAGCATCCGGCTCGGCATACGGGACCAGCCCTTTCAAAGGATTGTCAACCGGGCTGAGGGCCGGTGCGAGTGACTCAGCTTGGAGTGACCCGCCAAGCATCAACACCAGCATTAGAGGCAGAAGCAGACGCATAGCGCCCTTTCAGAATGCAATCGACATCGTGCGAAATCATTGTAGGCAAACGGATGACGATAGCACCTTCGAAATTGGCTTCAGTTTATTTCCTCGGCGCCGGCCCCCCTATTGGCTCGCAACCGCCCATCGAGTTATTATCATGAGATGAACGTATCCCGATGCGTTCCCCGCCGACTTCGTCCAGCCTGGATGGTGATCACTGTGCCCCGATTGATGCTTGCCTGCTTGGCGCTGGGTCTCTTTGTGTTGCCGCTTTCGGCAGCCGACAAGGTCGACTTCAATAAGGACATTCGTCCGATTCTCTCGGAGAACTGTCTCTCGTGCCACGGGCCCGATGCGGGGAAGCGGCAGTCGGGGCTGCGGCTGGATGTCAGCGACCAATCGATGTGGAAGGGCGAATCGGGGCAGATGGCGATCGTCCCCGGCAGTCCGGACAAGAGCGAACTCGTCCGCCGGATCACGTCGACGATCGCGGACGAAGTGATGCCGCCGCCCGCCACGGGCAAGCACCTGACTCCCAAGCAGATGGAAACCCTGCAGCGCTGGATCGCCGAGGGGGCCGAATACAAGGGGCACTGGTCGTTCCTCTCCCCGGTCAAGGCGACCCCCGCTCCGGCGAAGATCGTCTGGGGCCACACGCCAATTGACCAATATGTTTTGGCCGACCTGGAGAAGGCCGGTCTCGCCCCCAGCCCCGAGGCCGACAAGATCACCCTGCTCCGCCGGGCAACGTTCGACTTGACCGGGCTGCCCCCGACGCCCACCGAAGTCGATGAATTCCTGAAAGACACCAGCCCCGACGCCTACGACAAACTTCTCGACCGCCTGATGACCTCGCCCCAGTACGGCGAGCACATGGCCCGCTTCTGGCTCGACATCGCCAGCTATGGCGACACGCATGGGCTGCACCTCGACAACGAGCGGTCGATCTGGAAGTTCCGCGAATGGGTCATCAACGCCTTCGCCACGAACCAGCCGTATGACCAGTTCACCATCGAGCAGCTCGCCGGTGATTTGCTTCCGAACCCCACCTTGGAACAGAAAATCGCCACCGGGTTCGTGCGCTGCAACGTGACCACCAGCGAGGGCGGCTCGATCGATGAAGAGGTCCGCGTGCGTTACGCCGTCGACCGCACCGATCGACTCTCGACGGTGTTCCTGGGACTGACGCTCGGCTGCGCGGTCTGCCATGACCACAAGTTCGACCCGGTCTCCCAGAAGGAGTTTTACTCCATGTACTCCTTCTTCAACTCCGCAGCTGACCCCGCGATGGATGGGAACCGGCACGACACGCCGCCTACGGTGAAGGTCGCGACCGCCGAGGACACCGCAAAGCTGGCCGACCTCGATGCGAAGCTCGCGGCCAAGCAGGCACAGATCACCGAGGCTCTCGCCAAGGTCGAGTACACCGAACCCGCCGACGCGGTGGTGGCGACGACCGGCCCGCAGGAGTTCATTTGGATTGAGGACGGAACCCCCGCCGGGGCCAATGTGCAAGGCGACAGCCCGTGGGAGTTTGTCAGTGCCCCCGACCACCCCGTCCACACCGGCGAGAAGTCGACCCGTCGACTCGCCACCGCGATGAGCCAGCACTTCTTCACCGGGGCGACGGCCGTCCTCAAGGTTGGTGAGGGGGACAAGCTCTTCGCTTACGTGTACCTTGACCCAGCCAACCCACCGAAGACAGTCATGCTGCAATTCAACGATGGCGGGTGGGAACATCGGGCCTTCTGGGGCGAGGATACGATCGCCTTTGGCACGGGGGATGTGCCCGGCCATCGGCGGATGGGCGACCTCCCTAAGACCGGCGAGTGGGTCCGACTCGAGGTCGAGGCCAAGCATGTCGGCCTGAACGCTGGAGCGATCCTCAACGGCTGGGCCTTCACGCAATTCGGGGGGCTGTGCTACTGGGACCACGCCGGGAGCCTGACGCAGACGCCGCAAGATGGCCTCGGCTTTGAGTCGCAACTCGCCTGGGAAGCCTATGACAAGGGGCAAGAAAAATCGGCGGTTCCGCAACCCGTTCGCGACGCCATCAAGGTCGAAGCCGACAAACGAAACGATGACCAGAAGAAGCTGATCCGCAGCTACTTCCTGGAGAGCATCTACACCAAGACTCGCGAGACGCTGGCCCCCCTGCGGAAGGAGATCGACGATCTCACAGCCCAGCGGAAGGCCGCTGACGAGGCGATCCCGGTTTCGCTGGTGATGGGCGATCAGGCAACCGAACGCGAGACGTTCGTGCTGCTGCGAGGCGAGTACAACAAGCCCGGGGATAAGGTCACGCGTGGCACACCGTCCGCTCTTCCCCCGATGCCCGAGGGGGTTCCCAATAACCGCTTGGGTCTGGCCCAGTGGCTCGTTTCGCCCTCGCATCCGTTGACCGCGCGCGTCACCGTGAACCGCTTCTGGCAGCAGTTGTTCGGACGCGGGATCGTGAAGACGGCTGAAGACTTCGGCTCGCAAGGGGAGTTCCCCACGCATCCCGAGTTGCTCGACTTCCTCGCCCTCGATTTCCAGGAACACGGATGGGACGTGAAGCGGCTGATGAAGCAGATGATGCTCTCGGCCACCTACCGCCAATCGTCGAAGGTCTCGCCCGAGCTGGCCGAACGTGACCCGGACAATACGCTTCTGGCGCGCGGCCCTCGGTTCCGGATGGACGCCGAACTGGTGCGGGACAACGCCTTGGCCGTGGCCGGACTGCTCTCGCCCAAGGTCGGCGGCAAGAGCGTGAAACCGTACCAGCCGGAGGGGATCTGGGAGGCCATCGCTTTTCAGGGCAGTAATACGAACTCCTATAAACGGGACGATGGCGAGGCGCTCTACCGCCGGAGCATGTACACCTTCTGGAAGCGGACCTCGCCGCCGCCCAGCCTGATGGCCTTCGATGCTCCCTCGCGAGAGAACTGCGTGGCCCGCCGCGCCCGGACGAATACGCCGCTGCAAGCGCTGGTCCTGATGAACGATGAGCAGTACGTCGAAGCCGCCCGCCAACTCGCCAAACGGATGCTCACCGAAGGCGGCTCGCAACCCGCAGAACGCCTCCGCTACGGCTTCCGCCTGACGACCGCTCGCGACCCGAACGAACGCGAGCAAGCCGTCCTCGCCGCTCAACTCGCCACGCACTTAGAACACTTCCAAGCCGACCTCGAAGCTGCAAAGAAACTCCTCGCCATCGGAGCCACCCCCCGCGACGAGTCGCTCGACCCGGCAGAGCATGCGAGCTACACGCT
This sequence comes from Planctomycetota bacterium, assembly GCA_043718305.1. Lineage (GTDB taxonomy): Bacteria > Planctomycetota > Planctomycetia > Planctomycetales > Planctomycetaceae > TH-plancto1. The sequence goes on from JAYSVZ010000739.1 coordinate 3,383, forward strand.
GCTTGGGAATCTGCTGCTGAATCTGGATGAGACGATGACGAAGGAGTAGGGCGTTGGGACTCAACGGCGGTTTCGCCCACTCTTAGTCCCAGTTCGCTGTTGAGTCGCTTGTTCGTCTCCGGCAAGCGATTTGAGTCCCGAACAAAGGACGCGAAACGATGGCGATTCATTTTTCTTCGGATCATGTGAAAGGTGGGGGGCTATTTTCTCGGCCCAAGCGACTTTGTCCTCACTTCCCACTGTAACACCGATCACATCGCGAAGAACCTCCCACGTCCCGCAGACCGAGTCTTGTTGGTAAGCATTCAACTTCGGGGTCTTGAGCTTGCCGAACGCGGCTTTCATAGCGACGGCGTCACCCAGAAAAAACGCCTCGGTTTCTTCGACGGCGATCCGAACCAGCACGATTGGCGGGGGATTGCAGGCTGCGACACAGTCTGTGATCCGCTTCTTCAAATCAACACAGTCCTGCTCGTCCGCATCCACGAGAACCACCACCCGATCGGTGCTAGAACTCAGTTCTCGACCATACACTCGCAGCTTGGCTGGAAGCTGATCGAGCAGTCCTCGCTGTTTCTCTTCAACAGGAGCTGAGAAGTTTCGAGCCAGCTTTCCCTTGCCTTGGTGCGGGATAATGTGGCATGTGTGATGTGGGAGAAAGAGACGCAGCCAGGGCCTGAGCCATGCTTCTTCGGAAGGGCCTTCCACGAGAACGTGTAACTTCACGCTTCGATCCCCTCATCGAGGTGATTGCTGTACCACAAACTCCCCAGCGGGATCCCTTCAAGGACCATCCCTGTAATGAGCGGCATTGTGGAAGTGCAGATGGCCTCGGTCCTACCGTTTACTTTTTTCAAAAGCCAGACCTGCTCAGGGCGAAGCGCATCCACAAAATGTGGCGAGTGAGTGGTCACCAGAACCTGTGTCCGTTCTCCAGACTCGCTGGCATGAGATTGGAATTCGCGAGCCAGCCGATGCAATAGCTTGTGATAGAGGCCGTTTTCAGGCTCCTCGATCCCAATGAATGAGGATGGCTGGGGATCTTCCAGTAAGAGCATGTACGCGAAAATCTTGAGCGTCCCGTCCGACATGTTGTGCTGGTAGAACGGATCGTGGTAGCCTGATTCATTGAATTGAAGCAATACGCGATTGTCGGGCGTTGGTTCCGCGCTAATCTTTTGAATTCCGGGGATTCGCTGCGCCACACGAGCAAGTATGTTCTTGAAACGATCAGGGTGTCTCGCCTGCAAGTACTGGACGTAGTTCCCCAGATTCTCACCGGTCCGATCGAGGTGGGGCTGGGCTCCGCTCGCGGGGAGTCGGCGTGCGGCATCCGGGATGAAATACGACAAGTACCAACTTTCCAGATACTCTCGCAGACCATTGATGCGGGGGTGGTCCGAGAACTGCCCCAGTGTCGTGATCGCCAGACGACTTCGGTCAGTCAGCTTGATTGTCCGTTTTTCTCGCCCCTCTTCGTCCGTGGTCGATTCTCCGGCCCAGACCTCACCCTTTCCGTTTTCGATATTCAGAAATGGAAACGGCTGCCCATGCTTTTGCCCTTTTCTTCGTTGACGCAAAGTTTCGGAGACGATGGCTGGAGTCGCACGAGGGGCATCCACGGAGAATTGGTAAGTAATTGGTCGTGACTTAGTGTCTTGCCGATAGTACAGGTCAAACTGAATTGGATCGTTGACTCCCCGTGTTCGCAGGTTTAGAAACCCACCACGGTGAGGTTTATCACAGGCTGCTTCGACACCATCTTTCAGACAGTCGCCCACAAACGCAAACGCATCGAGCAGGCTGGACTTCCCTGATCCATTGGGACCAATGAACGCCATCAATGGGGGTAAGTCGACTCCTTGATCGAACGATATTTTGCCAAGAGTCACATCCCGCAACGAACGGAAATTGCGAATCCGGATTCCGAGGAGTTGCGGCATGGCGTGACCTGCGACGGAGTTCCTGAACGAGCGTCGAATGTACAGATTCTGGGAGCCGAAATCGACTACTCGGGACAAAGAACTTGAGGCGGGGTGGCTCAGACATCGCTTTGGATGTCTGGGTGACGCAGGAACATGAGCGTTGAAGTGGATCCCGTAACCCCAGGTTGTTCTACAACCCAGAGGGCACACTGGGGATCGGGGACCGTGGGCGCAGCGGCCTTTGCCGCCAGCCCACGGACCGGGATCGATCACTTGAAGCCGCCACGAGAGTGGCGGCAGGAGTGCGTGATGGGAGCCTTCAACAAACTCGTCGACCACACCCTCTTCAGCACAACAGACATCATCCACCGCCGAGGGCGGCGATGAAGTGGATCTCGCTGGTGGGGCCTACCGGTTGCAATAGTCCCCGACTGCTGACCTGCGAGTCGACTGAAACCGCTAATCCTGATCGCAGCTTATCGCCATCGCGCAAGCGACCTGCGAACGTTGGGAATTGCTGCTCAAGGGCCAGGACCAACTCACGAACCGTCTCCCCGGGCAGTTCGATCTCTCGAAGGCCACCGGCTGCGGCGCGTAATGATGCGGGGATGAAGATGGTGGGCATGGGACTGTGACTGGGACAGAAGACTGAGCGGACTTAAGGCGAGCGGAAGGTGAAATGTGACCGTAGCGGAAGTCGTCAGACTTTCGATGGTGTGAATCTCGCTGCGAGAGGCGAAACTCTAACGAGTTCCGCTACGGGAGATTCTGACCGGCCGCCCGCTCCCGGAACAGACCATGCGTGATGAAGGCCGCCCAGAAGAGTGCCGACGCGCCCGCAAAGGCCAAGCGAGACCCGGTCGAGAGATGGCTCTGCCGCAAGAAGCTCTCAATGACCGCCGCAACACAGAGCATCCCGGCCACGCCCAGGGCGGTGAGTCCGGCCTCTTCCCCGGCGCGGCGGAGGGCCTCGGTGCGGGTTCGCATGCCGGGGGCGACGATGGCCCGTCCGAGGATCAATCCGATTCCGCCGCACAGAATGATCGCCCCGATCTCTGTGACGCCGTGGGGCAAGATCCAGGCCCACATCTCGGCGTCGATCCCGGCCCGCAGATGGATCGCGATGAACACGCCCAGGATCATGCCGTTGTAAATCATCAGCAGCGAGGTCGGGATTCCCGCCAGCACTCCCAGGGCCATCGCGAACAGACCGACCTTGAGATTGTGTGTAAACAGGAACGAAGCAAACGCGAACTTCACTCCGCCGGAATCGTCCCGGTTGCCGCGCAGCACCTCCAGAAGTTGTTCTGGGGTGGAACCGGGTTGGCGCGGATCTTGGCGCGGCCAGAGTGCGTAATTCGCCAACGGATCGGCCATCGACAAGAAGTAGGCCAAGAGTACACCACCCATGAGCAGCCCCGCCGATGCGGCGTGGGGCTTCCACTGCCGGGCGAGAACCCGGGCGAACCCCTCGAACAAGAATTCACGCAGCCCGCTCAACACCGACCGCTTGGGGGGCAGATAGATGAGTCCGTGTGCGGACGCCACCAGATCGTTGAGGTAGCCGACAAGCCGCCGATCGGTGGTCCGCGTGGCGACCTGCGACAAATGAATCGTCGTCCGGCGGTACAGGACATCGAGACGACTCAGATTCTCGGGGGTCATCGAGCGGGGAGAACGATGGGCTTGTTGCACCAGTCGTTCGAGTTCCTCCCACGCCGGCTTGTTGCGTTTCACGAAGCCGCTCATAATCGACTGTCCCTCGCATCGTTCGACCGTGTGGGGCTGCCCCTCATCGACTGACAGAATACTCCAATTCGCGAGGCCCGTCATTTCCAACGCCTTCCAATTTGAAACTCCCGAGAACGTCTCGCTGCAACATCGTCCAGCGGGCGCGGGCACACGATTCATCGCCTGGTTCACTGATCAACTGATCCTCATGCTCCTCATGCTCATCGCGGGATTCGCGTTAGTCATCTTCGGAGTGGTGTTTGAAGAGACCTTCCGAACCACGTTCCGCGAGCTGGCCAAGCAGTTCGACGACGAAGGCGAAGTCGATCCCCAATCGATCGTCATGATCTTTGTTGGAGTGTTTGTCCTCATTTGGGGCTTGAGTAGTTTTGCTTACTTCACAGCTGCGGAGTTGTTCTGGCGAGGCCAAACGCCCGGAAAACGGATGTGCAAAATTCGTGTGGTGAAGATTGAGGGGTTCTCGCTCGACCCAGTGAGCGTGTTTGTGCGAAACATTTTTCGCGTGGCCGACAACCTGCCCATGCTGTGGATCGTGCCGGTGCTGTCCGCTCGGGGGCAACGGATCGGAGATATGGTCGCGGGCACCTGCGTCATTCGCGAGGACACCGAAGAGCTGCCGGAAGTGCGGGCCGAGTTGTCTGAACGCAAGGCGATCGAGGGAACATTTCGCTTTGACCAAGCCCAACTCGGGAAACTGGTTCCGACCGACTACGAAGCGATCGAGCGCGTCCTCGACCGCTGGGAGAGCCTGAAGATAGAACAGCGCGACAGCCTGCTCGACAAGATGGTGCCGTCACTCTGCCGCAAGTTGCAGGTCGATGAGCCGATGGCTGGGCAGCGAGTGGTGTTCCTGGAGGATCTGCTGGCTGCCGAGTATCGACGGCAGGACCGACACCTGCGGTAATCATGAATCCAGGCGGGAACCAATGCCTGCTTCAAGGCCCACCATTCCGGGGACAAGCGTCACACATGGTGGGCCTGCGCGGCGAAGCGCCGCTGATCCCACCCTACATCTGATGCGGCCACCTTTCGCCGCGAAGGGCCTCCGGCTGTGTTGACAATCCCCTGGCTCATGTGCGACAAAGGCGTTGATGACGTTGTGATTGACTGGGAAGCCAGCCGGAATCCCCGTCGGGCATTCGCCCAGAGTTCGCCAAGAGAACATTTTGCGAGAGGTCTGGTTCATGAAGTACGAGATCAAGAAATTGGCGATGGGGGAGATCCTCGACCAGGGGATCGGACTCATTCGTGATCGGTTTGGATTGCTGATGGGGATCATGTGCCTCACGGTGATCCCGTTTCAGATCGGGGTCGGGATACTGGCGACGCAGATCCAGGTCAAGCCTGGTCTGCCCGGGCAGCCCCCCCAGATGCCCGACCCAGCGATGATGTTCATGCTATTCGGCATGATGATGCTGTTTGGCCTCGTCATTCTCCCTCTGTCGAACGCAGCAGTGGTGTACGCCGCCGCGCGGACCTACATGGGGAAGCAGCCCTCATTGGGCGAATGCTTTGGCCATGCTTTGCGGCGGCTGCCCGCCCTCTTGTGGACTACCATTCTGATGGGATTCGCGATCATGGGGGGGGTGATCCTGTTCATCATCCCGGGAATCTTGTGTGCGTTCTGGTTCATGCTGGCCCAGCAAGTCACGGTCCTGGAGTCGATGAATGGAGGGGCTGCTCTGTCTCGTAGCAAAGCCCTCATGAAGGGAAATATGGGGACTGGTTTTGTCCTGGGTCTGATCATCGGGGTCATCAACCTTGGATCAAATATGGTCAGCCAACTCATCCCACAACCCTTTGGGATGGTGGTCGCGAGTGTGGTGGCGGGCGGCATGACGCTGTTGTCCACATGTACGTTCGTGGTCTTCTACTTCTCATGCCGGTGCATGCACGACAACTTCGACCTGGAAGTTCTGGCGAATGAAGTCTCTGGGAATTCGGGAGACGGCGACGAGGATGTTCAGTTCGAGAGAGTGGAGTAGCTCCCAAGAGTGAACTGACGTGATTTCGGCTGGTCCGCCCGCGCCGTAGCGGGCGGACAGCCTCTTGTGGCTGGTTTGTCGATGACGAAGCCCTCATGATTTCACCTCCCAGCCCGGATGATTTGCGAGATGCTGCGGGTCGGATCGTGACCGGTCCGGACTACCGGCTCGATGCGCAGCAGTCGCAGAGCCACTGGACCGAAGAACTTGTCCTGACCATTATTGAATGGATTTTGATCCCGTTTCGTTGGCTGTTTGAACTCACCGAGGGGCTGCCCAGTGTCTTGCGGTGGCCGATCTTTGCAGTGCTCATAATTGTGCTCGTCGGCCTAATGTGGCAATTGGCGTACTCGTTTATCGCGGCGATGCGCAGGCCCACCCGGACGACCAGTACGGGGTTGACGGATCGCCAGCGGGGCATGAGCGCGGAGGAGTACGAACAACTGGCCGATGAGGCCGCCCGCGCGGGCCATCACGTTGCAGCCATTCGGTTCCTGTTCCGCGCCAGTGTGGCCCGCCTGGAGTTCTCCTCCAAACAGAAGCACCGACCGGGGGCCACGAATCGCGAACTGTTACGGCGGTTCAGCCAGTGGCCGGAGATCAGCACCTCCATTCGGCACTTCGTCGATGTGATCGACCGCAAGTGGTACGGCGATGAGCATTGCTCCGAGTACGACTACACGGAGTGCCAATCGGCGTACGGTTCCGTGTGCCGCTTTTTAAGGGAGCGGGGCCATGCTCTCGGCGCGTAACGCGATCCTCGTCTCTCTGGCCCTGCTGGCGATTGCGATCATCGGGGGGACATGGAATCTCTCGGGACCGCCCGATTCGGAGGGGCTGGCTGCGGATTCCTATGGCACGCATCGCGATGGCCATCGAGCGACGTTCGAACTGCTCGCGGAATTCGGCGTGC
>JAYSVZ010000740.1:0-9956 GCA_043718305.1 Planctomycetota bacterium
GCAGAACTTGGAATTTGATGGGTGGGTGTTACGGCGTCAGGGGATTAGCAGGAATCAATGTCCCCCGTAGGACGGCCTTTCCAGGCCGTCCTCGATCGATATTCGTAGCAAAACGGCCTGGAAAAGCCGTCTGACGCAGCCTCTGCTTACTTCGTCTCGACGGTAATCGCAAACGTGATCGGAGCGGTCGGGTCGCGGTCGTTCTTGAGCAACTCGATCTCCGTGACCACGGCAGCACGCTTCGGCTCGATCTTCAGGTAGCGGACCTGCTGGCCGCCCTTGACCGTGAAGGCATACCGCGACTCCGGCACGTCGACCCGGCGGATGTAGTCGGCGAAGTGGACGCCGTTCTTCAGCTCGTGGTCCTCGGTCTGGCCATCCGCGAAGTGCAGCCGCACGATCATTGTGACCGACTTCTCCTGGACCGCCGGGAAGCTCCATCCGCCGATTCCGCCCAGCATGTGAATTGCCTTCACCGTCGAGTTCACCGGGAGCTTGACGCTATGCGGCATCGTCGGGGCTTTGTCGCCGAAGTGACCATACAGCATGATCGCGTTGGCAATGCGGTCCCCTTGCGGATCGATCAGTTGCAGCGGGACGCCGTCAATCATCTTGGTCTCGAACATGTTGAAGACAATCCGTTCGGCCTCGCCATTGGCGTTGAAGAACATGCCGCGCGTCGTGACAACGCTGGCCACCTTTCGCAGATCGAGCGGCAGGTATTTCCCCTTCTGCGTGAGGAACTCCAGCAGGTTGGTGAGGTCTTCCTGCGGCACGGTCTTCTCAAACCCTTCGGGCATCACCGACTTGGTCCCCGCGACCAGTTCTTCGATGTCCTCGCGCTGGATCGGCAAGCGTTTTCCTTCCGTGTCGATCAGTTCGATCGAGGTTCTCGTCTCACCCGCCAGCATGCCCGTCAGCACCAGTCCCTCGACGGTACTCACCGTATAAATCCGGAAGTTCCCCTCGACGCTGCGGCTCGGGTCGAGAATGTGGATCAGCAGTTCGTGCTTCGGGTGGACGGCCATCCCGGTCAAGTCGGGACCGATCTTCTGGCCTTCGCCGGAGTGCGTGTGACACTTGGCGCAGTTCTTGGTGAAGACGGCCTTGCCCAGGACTGGATCGCCGGTCTTCTCGGTCAGGTGGTGCAGCTCCTTGACGACTTTCTCGCGGTCCGGGTTCGGCAATCCGCCGCCCATCGAGAGCAACTTCTTGGCCCGGTCACGAACGCTGGTCTCGGGATGATTCGCGAGAGCTTGCTTCTGATCGAGCGTCAGTTCTTCGAGCGTCGTCTGCCCCTTCTCCACTCCGCTGAGGAGGGCCAGCGTCGAGGCCGAACGGGCCAGCAGCGACCGAATCGCCGCCCGCTTCACCTCGGGTGTCAGGCTGGCTAAACGGGCAATGATGAGGTCGCCCGCAGTCTCGGCAGTGCTGCCCCCGACGGCGTCGACCAGGCCCACGGCCAGCGTGTTCGAGACCTGCGGAGTGATCGTCCCGATGAGGGCTTCGACCGTCGCCCCATCGGTTGGGGCGAACTCGATCCACTGCTTCGCCGCCTGAATCCGGTCCTCGTCCGTCTGCTTCGTGTCGGCCACGGCTGCTTGCAGTGACTTGGCGATTTCGCCGACGTGAGCTGCGAATGCTTTGCTGCCCCAGAAGGTCGTGGCGAGGCGGACGAGTTGCCCGCGCGTGCCGGGTGTGAAGTCGGAGAGCCGCTTGAGCAGGGCTTGCTCGGCGTCCGCGCTGATCTGGTTCTTTTGATCGCGCGGCCAGCCTTTGGAAACTCCCGCGACGAGTGTCTCTGCCACCGGTGCGGGGGCTTTGCCGACGGCTGCCAGGAGGGCGTTGAGCTGTTCGTCGGACGGCTTGCCACGAGCAATATGCTCAGTGGCCCGTGCGGCGATCGACATTGACAGTGCATTCGGCTCTTTTTGGTCAGCGAGTCCATCCAGGTAAGACACAGCATGATTGCAGGCCGCCGCCGTGAGAGCGTCGATCAGCCAGCGATCTTCCATGGGACGCTGGGCGATAGCGACCAAGACCGCACCGACTGGGCGCTTCGATGGAGTCTCGGCGACTTTGAGTAATACGGCGAGTTGGACTTGAGGTGTGAGCTGCTCCCAGTTGTTCGGATTAAGCTGCCCCAAAACCGAGGAAACCGGCTGGCTGTTCACTCGCAACTCGGCCTCTTTCGAGGCCAATACCGCGTTCCGCTGAACAGCGGGTGAAGGATGCATCACACCGTTCGCGACGGCGTCACTGGCGTCAGTTTGACCATCGACAACACCGAGACCTTGCAAGGTCCAGATGGCATGGATCGCTCCGGGGTTCAGACCAGCAGCGTCGACCGCTTGATCCCCGATGAGTGCGATCAGAGCCGGCACAACACTCTTGTCCCCCTTCTCGACGAGCAGTCGCTGAGCCTGGAGCCGTCGTTCCATCGACTGGTGCGTGAGAGTGGCGACGAGTTCAGCAGGGCTGGCCTTCGAGAGGTCGCTTAACACGGCGGACTCACGACCATCGCTCGCTGTCGCTGGTGCTGTCGCGGTTGGCACGATGCGGTAGATGCGTCCGTGTCGCTTGTCGCGGAGGTCACTCTCGTAGGCGTTCCCTTTGCCGGTCTTGAAGCCTTGCGGGGTCGGGTTGTGCTGCACGATGTAGTTGTACCAGTCGAGCACCCAGACGTTTCCATCCGGGCCGACTTCGGCCATGATCGGGGCCGACCACTCATCGTCGCTGGCTAGTAGATTGAAACTGTTCTGCGAGGTGTACTGCGTGCCGTCATGCCGCATCACGAATGCCCCGACAAGGTGCGCCGTCGGCTCACACACGAAGGCGATGCGGTTCCAGTATTCCTGCGGGTAGGTGCGGCCCGTGTAGACGGCGTGACCGGCCCCAGCTGTGTAGCCGCCGAACTGGTCGACCTGACGAATCTTGTCGGTGGGTGATTGGAACAGGAAGCTGTCGGACATCTGCGAGAGTACCTGCGGGGACCAGCCGCGGACGTTCTCGTAGAACCGGTTCGGGATCGCCATGTGGACGCTGGGGCAGTGATTGGCGGTCGAGCCGAAGATCTCGCCATCTTCGCCGATGCCCAGGCCCCAGGTGTTGTTGTTGGTCGAGCGGAGGAACTCGACCTCGGCGATGTTGATCCCGGCTCCCTGTCCCGCCTCGACGCGGAACCGGAAGAACCCCATGCGGAATCGCTGAAACTCCTTGGTCCCTTCGGCGGGGGTCGAATCGTTGTACCCCTGCATCGCGTAGATCCAGTTGTCGAGCCCGTACCGGAAGTTACTGACTCCGCCGTGCGTATCGCCCACAGACCAACCGGTCAGCAACACCTGTCGCAAGTCGGCCTTGTCGTCGCCATCGGTGTCTTTGTAGTAGATCGTTTCGATCCCGTCCTGGACGATGGCTCCGCCTCGGTAGATCACGATCGCCGTCGGGATGCTCAGCTTCTCGGCGAAGACGGTGAACTTGTCCGCTTGACCGTCCCCATTGGTGTCTTCGCAGATGCGAATGCGGTCTCGTCCCTGGCCTTGTGGCTGCAACTCATTCGGGTAGTCATACGTCTCACAGACCCACAGCCGCCCGCGCTCGTCCCAGTTCATCGCGATCGGTTTGCCTTCAAAACCGTCCCAGCCCGCCGCTTCCTCCCTTGGGTTTTGCTTTTCAGCGGCGTAGAGCTCAACCTGGAACCCGACCGGAGTCGAGAACCGCTTCATCGACTCCAGCGGTGAGAGCGGCTTCTGCATGAGAGTCTTGGCACTCCCCTGAACGCCCCACTTCTCGCCCTTGGTGTAATTCGGGATCTTCGGCCCGACATCTTCGAACTGGAACGTCGTGTCATCGACGGACGGAAACGGCGTCATCTCTGGGATGTCGACGACTTGCGGGTCATTGAACTCGGGGGCCTCCTGCGGGTCACGACCCACTGCCCACCGAATCCCGCGCTCCAGCAGGTTCACAAACCCAGGGTTCCCCCAGGTCCGCTCGTCATGGCCCCATGCGGTGTAGAACACCCGCCCTTTGCCCTGTGTACGTGTCCAAGTGTACGGTTCGAACCCGTTGTCATCAGCCCGGACTTCGAGAACGACACGGTTCTCCTCGTTGTGCTTGGTGTGGACATAGGTCTCGTCAAAGCTGGCGAACCCGTCGAACCCCTTCATGATCGGGTCGTTTGGCTGTGTGATGCGAGTGCGAAACACGCCGGTCCCATGCTTCTGAAACTGCCCCCCCATGAGGGCCACAATCCGGTCATCGTTGCGGAAGCAGTAGCTCGCACAGTGGACCGGGATGAACCCCTTGCCACTCTCGACATACGCCAGCAAGGCGTCAGCGGCGTCCTTCTCGATGTTGTCGATGTTCGCGAACAGCAAGAGACCATCGAACTGATTCAGCGTCTCCGCCTTGAGGACCGAGACATCATCGGTGTACTTGATCTCGATGCCGCGCTCTTTGAGCGCAGGCACCAATTGAGCCGCGCGATCCCCCGGGCGGTGATGATTAGCATCGCCGAGGAACAGGATCTTGATCGGGGCGGCTGCGAAGCCGGGGACCGCCAGAGCCAAGAAACACCATGCACCGACCAACAGACGACAGACTCGCATGCCCGAACCCTTCTAGAACCTCGCCGCTCCAACGCCGCAGTACAATAATGCATCAATTCAGGAGATGCGAACTCTGCGGGAAAAATCGACCATTCGGAATCGGGCTTTTGCCGTCCGTGGGGCGATAAGCCAGCGCATTGAGCTCCGATTCGGGAGTTGTCTCGACATGCTGCCCCCAGTCCCTCTCCTGGGAGACGTGTGTGCATCACAAAAGTCGGCAGCCGCCAAGTCCTGCCCCCTCTCCCCGCAATCGGGTGGATTGACAGGGAAGACTTTATTGCGGGGTTGGGGGTGGGGGGGGGGGGCTGGGGCGAGGGGGCCACCAGCCGGCTCCCGCTTGGCCCTTCACCCCGGCCCGGTTGGGGGTGAGGGCCGCGCGTCAAGACGATGCCCGAGTCATGGCATCATTCCTGCCCGCGTGAAGAATAGTCTTCAGTCACAAAATTGGAACACTAATCCACGCTAATCAACACTAATCCGGAGCCGAGTTATGAGGTGCTGATCAGTCGTAAGCCTCTTCCGGATTAGCGAATATTAGTGGAGTTATCACTGGACCATTGCCCAGCGTTCAAGGGATCGGGAATGAACGCATCATTACGCGGGCGGATTATGCCTCGTACCGTGTGGGGCTCCACTCTTTCGCCAGCGTGCAGAGCGTCTGGAGTGTCGTTGCATCGACGGCTGTGGCGGCGATACCGGGGATGCGGACCATGTCGGCCCGCTCGTCGATCCAGGTCTGGCGGAAGTGGACCGGCTCGCGATTGTGAACCCAGACCGATTGGCCACCCAGGGCGCGCGCGATATGCAGCGACACGGGGTAGTCATACACATTCGGTGTGTGGATCAGCGACCCGCCGAACTCGCCGCTGGCCAGCAAGGGGTAAATACTTCCCGGCATGTCATCGGGAGCCACGCCGATCAAACCCGTTTCGGTCACGTCCATCGCCCGCGCCACATCGTGTTTCTGAAACCCGATCAAATAAATCTTTTTCGAGGTCGGTCGCGAACGGACCGCTGGCATATTTCGCAGCCACGCCACGGCCGGGATCCGCGGGTTGTCAGCTCCCGTCTTGACGGTGGAGCCGTAGACCTCGGTCCAGTTTCCCTGCTCCCCCATCTCCGGGGCGTAGACGCATGAATAGATCACATCGGTCGGTGTGCGCAGGTGCAGCATCACGGCATACCCGTTGCTGGTCCGCTCGCTGAAATACTTGGTCCCGTCGATCGGGTCGATGGCGATCGTGTATTCACTCGATGAATCAAACGCCCCCAGGTCGCCGTTGGCCTCTTCTGCATCGATCCGGCACCGATGAAAGATCGGGTCCGCATCCCGCAGACCGCAGACCACCAACTCTTGCACCGTGAGATCGGCCAGCGTGAGGGCATCGGTGTTAGAACTTCCGCTCGACTTGCCGCCGAGTTGGATGTTGAACTGACGGAGCTGCTTGGCGATGGCCCCGGACCAGCGAAGGAGTGGCGGGACGTGTTGCCGGAGGGCGAGGATCAGATCGGTTTCGAAGGTGGCGGACATCGCGGAACCTTTTGCTGGCAATGAAAAAACCCTGTCAGAGACAGGGGTCGATATCGAGAGCGGAGAAGGGGGGATTCGAACCCCCGATGCCTTTGCAGGCATACCGGATTAGCAATCCGGCGCATTCGGCCACTCTGCCACCTCTCCGGGAGCGGGGTATTTCAATGAATTACGCCGTTTTTTGCAAGGCTCGGGCCCGACAATGTGGAAACACCGAGGAGTTCGCTCGGTTTTCCCAGACCCAAGGGATCGACTTCTCCGCCGAAAAAACGCTCGGTCGGCCATTTCCCTAGGGTTAAATCCTGAGTATCGTACCCCTGAGTATCGTACCATGGGACAGGTGCTCTCGGACGTGCCACATCAGGAATCACATCCCATGGCTGATCACGTTCCATCGGTCGAACTTCTCGAGGCCACCCATCACTTTCCGTGTGCGTACGCCTTCAAGGTGATCGGGCTGGCCACCGACTGTTTCATCGGACGGGTCCTCGCCAGCGTGAAGTCCGAACTCCCTGCGGGGACTGAGCCCGCGTTCTCCACTCGCACGACCGCTGGCGGGAAGCATGTTTCCGTGTCGGTCGAACCGGTCTGTGATTCGGCAGAGCATGTGATTGCGATCTATCACCGGATTCATGCCCTCGCGGGGATTGTGATGGTCATGTAGCCGAATCGAGGGACTGGCGACTCTTCACAAAATTAGCAGCGCATCGGCCCTGTTGAGTGCTGCTAATCCGAGTATCATACGGCCTGCGGACTTTCGCCCCGACTGGTCCGCCATCCCCCTTCATCGATTCGAAACTGATGCCCAACAAGTCTGCCTGGAAGCGTGAAAGCCATACCAAGATCGTCGCCACGGCGGGGCCCGCCTGTGACTCCGTCGAGAAACTCCAGGAGTTGATCCTGGCCGGCGTCGATGTATTCCGGCTCAACACCGCCCACGGGTCGAGCGAGCAGCTCCAGGTACGTCTCGACCGGATTCGCCTCGCAGAAAAGCGGGTCGGACAGCCGGTGGCGGTGCTGGTGGACCTGGCGGGGCCGAAGATGCGACTCGGGGAGATTCCGGGCGGGGAAGTCGATCTGGCATTGGGCGAAGAGGTCGCCTTCATTCGGGGGTTGGAGACGACCGATCCGAAAGTGCTGACCTGTGTCTACGCTCCGCTGCTTGATGAACTGGAGGCGGACAACCGGGTGATGCTCGCCGATGGGACGGTGGCTCTCCGCGTTTTATCGAACGATGGCCAGCGAGCGAATTGTGTGGTGACACAGGGAGGCACCCTCCGCAGTAAGCAGGGGGTCAACCTGCCCGGCGTGAAGCTCAAGACAGCTGCCATGAGCGATGTCGACCGGGCCAATGCGGTCTGGGCGGTGGGGGCCGGGGCCGACTTTATCAGCCTGAGCTTCGTTCGCTCACCGCAAGACATCGAAGACTTGAAGGCGCTGATCGCTGGAACGAAATCGAGCCATCGCCCGCATGTGATCGCCAAGATCGAAAAGCCCGAGGCTGTCGCGAACCTCGACGCGATCGTGGCAGCCAGCGATGGGATTATGGTGGCCCGGGGCGATCTCGGTGTGGAAGTCGACATTGCCGAAATCGCGACGATTCAGAAGCGAATCGTGGCCACCTGCCATCGGGCGCGCAAGCCGGTGATCATCGCGACCCAGATGCTCGACAGCATGCACCACTCGCGGATTCCCACGCGGGCCGAGGCGACCGATGTGGCCAATGCCATCCTGGATGGGGCCGATGCGTGCATGCTCTCGGGCGAAACGGCGATCGGCGACTACCCGGTGCTGGCCGTCGAGATGATGCACCGGATCGCCGTGACGACCGAACCGCTGATGCGGACCTACTCGCGCTACCTGCAAGACGAGGGGCACCCCACGCCCGGCGTCAGTCCGATCAGCGACGCCGCTTCGCGCTCGGCGGGCCGCCTGGCTGAGGAACTCGGTGCGAAGCTGGTGATTGTGGCGAGTTCGACCGGGCGTGCTGCGCTGAGTCTGTCGAAGAATCGCCGGTTTGTGCCGACCATCGGAGTCAGCGATAGCCTCTCCTCGTTGCGGCGGATGTGCCTGTACTGGGGCGTGATCCCCGTTCTCGATGCTCCCGCTCACGAAGACCGGGAGCTGCTGGAATTCGTGATCCAACGGGCCTTGGAGGCGGGGGACTTAAAACGAGGAGATCGGATCATTCTCCTCTCTGGTACCGGACTGCCGACGAGTCGGCACAACTTGATTCTGGTCCACGAAGTGTGAGGCAATAAGACCTTTTTCGTAGCCACGTTTCGCCAGAACGTGGGCGAACTGGCACGCGCGCCCCAGGCGAGGGCAGCTACGGCTCATTTCTGGCAGCGTGAGAATAGCCTTATGATTTGGTTCAAAACAACTTACCGATCTGAGCCCCGATATGAGCCGCCAGTGCCTTGAGCGGATCGACACTGGCGGTCCAAAGCCACCGCCAGCGGCACCGATCGCAAAAAAACGGGAAGTTATGTTGCACCAGTTTCTCATCCCATCCGCTGCCGGAGTTCCACCTCTTGCAGCATCTCCACGGTGTCCGCCTCGAATGCCGACTTGTCGCTGCGGATCATGGCGATCTTGGGGTCGCGCAGGCTCAGCTCCTTGGTCGTCTGGTCGCGGGCGATTCCTTCAAACTTCACAGTGACAACGATGGCCGGGCGGAGTTCAACGCCGGGGCGGGCTCCGCTGGCGCTGGGACGCTCGATCCGTTTGCCAGTCATTAGACCCTCACGCTGGATCTCGGCTTGAATCTGGGCATCGCGGACCCGGTCCAGGCCCGCCACATCCCCGACGATCTTCCACCCGCCATCGCTCGTCCGCGCGGCGATCACGTACGACCCGAACAGTCCAGCGTTCTCCTTGCTCGTCACAGCCAGCGTGGCTCCGAGCAGGACCAAATCGAGTGTGATCTCCGGCTTGCGTTTCCGCCACTTCGGATCGCGTGTTGCGATCAGGTACGTTCCATCCAGGTCTTTGGTGATGATCCCCTCGTACCCCTGCGCCCGGAAGTGATGGAACAGGCGGTTGACATCATCTTTCGTCTGGGCGAGTTGGCCTTCGCTAATCGAGAGCGGGACCGGGAGTGGCATCTGGGTGAGCGGCATGAGCAGTTGGGTCAACCACTGGCGGCGCTGGCTGAGCGGGAACCCGGTCAGGTCGCGTTCCTCCAGAAACAAGATGTCGAAGGCGGCGAACTTGAGGTTCACCGGAATCGTCGGTTGCCCCTGAAGGGCGGCGTAGACCTCATACACCGTCGCGGGTCGGACGCGATCCATATCAAGCACGGTCCCGTACAACTCTCCATCCAGAATCACGCTCCGCGCGGGGAGCATCCGGATCGTCCGGTCCAATCCCGGCACCAGTTCGAGCCAATCGCCACGGTTCCTGGTATAGGCCCCACACAGCACCGAACCACCCGCATCGGTCGACTTATGCAGCATCAAACGGATGCCGTCGTACTTTCGCTCGACCCACACCGGGAATCGATCGATATCGTCCGTCGTGCCGCTCGCCAACGTGGGCCGCACCGGTGAGAGCGGGCGTAGCTGGATCTTACGGAGCCCGTCGGCCCCTTCGGTTTCGAGCACATGGACGGTGTTAAAGAGGTCGGTCAGAGCCATCGCATGCGCGACTTGGTCCTCGGGAACACGAAACTTCTGCGCAATCACGCGGGCCAGGATTGGTCCCTGGTAATCGAACCCGAACCCGGCCTTTCGCAGCAACAACTTGGCGAGGACGTAAGCCTCTAACTTCCCGCATCGCGCCAGCAGTGACCGCAGTAACTGAAACTTTTTCGT
>JAYSVZ010000075.1:0-7888 GCA_043718305.1 Planctomycetota bacterium
GGCCCCCGTAGATCCCGCCCAGCTTCGGAGCGACGCACCCAGCCCCTCGATCCCGCTGGCCGATGCGGTGGAGGTGCTGACCGATCCGGCCCAGATGCCGATCTATCCCTACATTGTTGGAACCTCCTACGCGGGCGAACTGAAAACCCAGGTCTGGATCGACGAGCCCGGATTGATCATCCGGCTCAAACAATTGGACTTCGATGGAGAGGAACAGGCCGGACTGGAATTCGTCTCGAACCCCGTCTGGGGAGTGGGATACTTCGTCGACAAAGAACATGCTGGCCCGGTAATGGAAATCCCTCCAGGCCGATATCGAGTTCTCGTGCAAGACCTCGACTACGGTTGGTCACTTGACCGGCGAGGAACGATCATCATCGGACGGGGGAAACAGACGATCCACGTCAAGCGGTCGTTCGCGGACCAGCAATTGGCCCCCGCCGAGTACCCCGTCCCCTTCCGCTGGGCAGGCAAGAGCTATCAGCTCACCACCGCCGATCAGGTCTCCACGATCAATCGGTATCTGGCCCAACTCGCCGGGGAAACCGCCCAACTCATTCCTGGATCTCAGGCGAATGAGATGTTTGTGACCCACCCGCTCCTTGCTCAGTTTGCAATGGTGAATCCGCCGGGTGAATGGACGCTGAAGTACAGCCGCCAACTCATCAAGCTGGAACTCCCGGATGATCCGGTCCAAGAGTCGATTACCTTCGATCACCCACAGGGAGTGATCTCTTGGAATCGATCGGTTCCGAAAGGGTTCCACATTCCCGAGGGAGACCACAAGTACCGCGTCAGTTACGAACCCGGATTCGGATGGCCCGGTGACGACCAGCAAGCATTTGATCCCGAGAAGTTGGTGGACCAGACACTCGTAATTGGTCGCCTGACGAAGGCGATGATGCGTGAAGCGGTGAGCCGGGAGCATGACTCTGATGTTCAAGGTTCATCAATCGGATGGTTCCGCGAACAGTCCACGATGTTGTCCCTACCGGCCGTCCCAGCAGCCAAACGATTGGTTCTCGCTTGGCTTGATGGCCAGCCCGATGTCCCAGAATCAGAGCTACTCGTTCTTGGCAAAGTGGACTCGTTCGAATCGCTGTGGAAGTTCGGAGTGGGATTGCCCGCTGACGAACTCATGTCCGCGATCCTCGTCCCCGGCAGCACGCCCGGCACATGGCGTCTGAAGGAACCTCCGGAAGGGGCAGTGGCGAAGGAGTGAATGGAGCGAGGACCGTTCCCCCTTTACCGTTCGTCCCCATTACCGTTTGTGACACTCGTCGGAATTCGTTGTAGATACCGCTGAACGCGAGGACTCACCCCGAGATTCCTCAATGCAGACATCCTTCAGGAAATGAGTTCGGTCATGAAAAAACTCCTCAAACGCGGATTGAAGATCGCTGCTTACACGGCACTGGCTCTGGTCACGGTCGTCGTCGGACTCGTCCTGTGGGACCGCCCCCCCGCATCAGTTCGCGAATACTACTCGTTAAGACAGGAGTGGGATGTTGAGAACATGCGGCGTGACAATACTCTTGAAGAATGGACGGCAATCCAACTGCAGTTCGCCGAACGATGTCTGAAACTTGCCGAAAAGTACCCGAACACCGCTGCTGAACTGTCGGCTTTGATGCTGGCGGACAAACAAGCTTCAGACACCGCTCCCGGACAACAAGCGCTGGAGCGACTTCGCCCTCGGATTGCGTCGGTCGAATTGGAACAGTTGAGGAAGGCTGTCTGTTGGTATGGGCAAAGCACGATGAGTCCGCGATCCACCCCCGATTTCCTCAATCGGATCAAGCAACATTTGGATCACCCACAGACGCCACTGATGCTGGCGATTGCTGCTGCCGCACTGGCGTCTGGTTCCGAATCCAGTCAACCGCCAGAACACTTCGGCGAGGTGGCCGACTTGATTGTCTCGCGTTTCATCGAGAGTCCCGACATCTACAATTTCAACGAGGTTCTCGGTCCCGGATACTCGTGTCCGCGATGGGCTCCTCAGTTCGAAACGCACGTGAAACGCATTCTGGACGTGAACAAAAACTACTATGTGCGTTGCTCCGCCAAGATGACCCTCGCCCAGATCGCTCAGGCGTCCACCTCTCGCCAGTCTGAGGCGGAGGAGATGTACCGCGATTTTCTGGAAGAGTATGAAGATGACGAAGATCCTCTCTTTCAGAACGTCGTTCAGCACAAGTGCCGTAACGCCAAACAGCAACTGGAGGCCATGCAGTTTGCATCCATTGGCCAGCCAGCCCCGGAGATCACGGGTATCGACCTGGGTGGCCAGTCCATGACCCTATCGGAGTTTCGAGGCAAGGTCGTCCTCATGACGTTTTGGGCGACATGGTGCGCACCCTGTATGAAACTCGTCCCTCATGAACGCGAACTGGCGGAGCGCTACGCAGGACAGCCGTTTGCCATTGTCGGCGTCAATGCCGATGAGACCCTTGCGGACGCCGTTCAAGCAGTGGCCGAGAAGAAAATCTCGTGGCGGTCGTTTCGCGACAAGCGAGACGGAGCGAAAGAAATCTCCGAAGAATGGAAAGCCCTCTTCCCGACCGTCTATCTGATTGATCACAACGGAATTGTGCGACAGCGATTTAGTGGTTCGCCGAATCTGGAACTGATGCGAGAGAGCGTTGAGGAACTCGTTGTCGCTGCCAAGACGAAGTAGGCGATGTCGCTCCGCGACTCGCATTTCGCAGGCGTGTCCAGTGGATTACCAGAGTGAATTCTCGTCCGGAATCTCAGTCGCTGAGCGTCATGAGCTACGGCAAAGCCGGACTCAGGCACCCGCTCCGTCAGCGAAGGCGAGCGGGAATCGGCTTCTTCATCGTGGCATTGATTTCGGCAGACTCAGCAGTACCAAGTCCCCAGTTCCCAGAACTGCATTCAAACTGCCGCTGCGAAACCCTTCCAGGTCGAGGGTCACGTAGCGAAACCCGAGCGACTTCAGGTGGGCGGCGATGGGAACTGCTTCGCCGTTGGCCAGCACGCGACTCAGCGTTTCCAACGGCAACTCGATGCGGGCCAGGTCGTTGGCCTCTAACCGCACCCGCAGTTCACGAATGCCGAGCCGGGATCGCAACCACGATTCAGCCGCATCGACACGGGCCACGCGTTCGGGGGTGACTTCAACGCCATAGGCGATCCGACTTGAAAGGCACGGACTCGCCGGCTTATCCCACACCGGCAGGCCCCACTCTTGAGCGAGCGCACGAACCTCGGCTTTCGTCAGGCCGACTTCGAGCAGCGGGCTACGAACTCGGTGTTCCGAGGCGGCGATCATCCCCGGCCGGTGGTCCCCCACATCGTCCGCATTGGCCCCATTGACGAGCGTGTCGAACTCATGTTCCGGGATTAGCTCCTCGATCCGCGTGTAGAGTTCCGTCTTACAAAAATAGCAGCGGTTCCCGGCATTCTGGATATAGCCAGCGGTGGCGAACTCGTGTGTCTCGATCACACGGTGCCGAATCCCGATCAACTGCGCGATGGCGACCGCGTTCTCCAGCTCACCACCCGCCAAGCTCGGACTGTTCGCAGTGACGGCGAGGGCTTGGTCGCCGCAGATGCGATAGGCTGCACAAGCGACCACAGCACTATCAACGCCTCCCGAAAAGGCGATGACCACGCGGCCCGCCTCGCGCAGAAGGTTGTTGAGCTGTTCGCGTTTGTAAGCCAGGTTAGGCATGGGAACCTCGATCTGCCGAACGAGCAAGAGCCGCTTGGGCCAACCGGACTGCCGTCTCGATCGCCGAGATCATCCCGGCGGGGTCGGCCAAGTGACGCCCGGCGATGTCGTAGGCGGTGCCTTGGCTGGGGCTGGTGCGGATGATGGGAAGGCCGAGGGTGACGTTCACGGCGCGATGAAATCCGATGAGCTTGAGGGCGATGTGCCCTTGGTCATGGTACATCGCCACGACTCCATTGTAGCGACCTTCGATAGCGGCCTTGAGCAGCGTGTCCGCCGGGAAGGGGCCACTCGCATCGATGCCTCGCGCTCGAACCAAATCGACAGCGGGGCCGATGATGCGTGACTCTTCATCCCCGAACAGACCATCCTCTCCAGCATGCGGATTGAGGGCACAGACGCCGATCCGCCGAGGCTCACCGAGCTTGGTCAGAAAGTGATCGACCAACTCGATCGTTTCCATGACCCGCTGGCTCGTCAGCAATCGCGGCACGCTGGCAATCGAAGTATGCAAGGTCGCATGAGCCACGGAAAGCGAATGCCCCGCCAGCAGCGGCTCGCCAGGTGGCAGATAGAGCATCATGGCGACTTGATCGATGCCGCACTCGTGAGCCAGGATCTCCGTGTGACCGGGGAAGGGAACGCCCGCCAAGTGCAGCCCCAACTTACTGAGCGGGGCGGTGACGATGGCGTCGATCTCCTTGGCCAAAGCGAAACGCGCGGCCTCGACTAGCCAGGCATGGGACGCTCGTCCGGCCAGGGGATGTGCTTGGCCGAGGGGAACTTCAGCGAGCGAACGACCGAGTGGGTTCCAAACGGCAATTGTATCCGGTGCTTGCTTTCCGAAACTTGGCTCAGAGAGTGCTTGGACCGTCATCGACAGCCCTAGTGAATCGACCGTCCGTTGGACAACATCCGGACAGCCAATCACGAGCGCCTGCACGGTGCCTGCCTGCCAGCGGGGATCGCTCATCAACTGGTGCAGTGACCGCACCACCACTTCTGGCCCGACGCCACCAACATCACCCAGCGTGATGGCCAGTCGGACTGGTCTGTTCGTCGATGGGGATTGGCCAAACCCGGTCATGGATAACACTCCAGATCCGCGAGCGACTTCCCGAGCAGGTCTTTCGAAGACTGAATCGGGGCCCCATCGATCGGCCACTCGACCCCCACGCTGGCATCATCCCAGAGCAAGGTCCGCTCCGCCGCCGGTGAGTAGATGTCGGTGCATTTGTACTCGACATCCGCGAATTCCGAGAGGACGCAAAACCCATGAGCGAACCCGACGGGGATATAAAGTGCGTGCCGGTTCGCTTCGGACAGCTCGCGCCCGACCCACTTGCCGAAGGTCGCCGAGTTGCGACGAACGTCGACCGCCACATCGTAAATCGTGCCCCGCAAGCAGCGGACGAGCTTTCCCTGGGGCTGTTCGATCTGGAAGTGCAGTCCGCGAACCACGTTCTTCTGGGACCGAGAGATGTTGTCTTGGACCCAGTGGTTGGGCAGTCCGGCCTCGGCGAACCG
This sequence comes from Planctomycetota bacterium, assembly GCA_043718305.1. GTDB lineage: Bacteria > Planctomycetota > Planctomycetia > Planctomycetales > Planctomycetaceae > TH-plancto1. Next base: position 5,225 of record JAYSVZ010000075.1, read on the forward strand.
GTCCGCGCGAAAGGCTTCAAAGAAGAAACCCCGCGAGTCGCCAAACACGCGAGGCTCGATCAGGACAACGTCCGGGATGTCAGTGGGAGTGAAGGTCATGGTGATGCATCAGTGCCTAACATGAGTCGAACGGATCACACCCCGCAGTGGCCACTGCGGGACATGCTCAATGGCGAATCATAACCAAGTCTGACGAGTCGGACAGTTGACCGGGAGGAATCTGCCCCTGTGGCTTTTACGTTGGATTCGTCCTTCATCGGGTGATTTGTTAGAATCGGCTTGCAGAACAGAACCCTCCAGTGAGACCCGCGCGATGTATCTTCGAATGGCCAAGCGGATTCTCTTTGAAACCGACAAACGGCTGCTGTGGAAGCTCGCTTGGAATATGGGCGTGAAGGGTGGGCTGTCGGTCCAGCGGTACAAGAACCGACTGAAGAAGGGGCAGGTGTTCCCGCCGTTTCTGTATATCTCGGTCATCAACTCGTGCAACCTCCGCTGCCAAGGGTGCTGGGTCGATGTCGCGGCCAAGCAGCAGATCATCGACATCGTGGCCATGCGAAAGCTGATCAACGAGGCCAAGGCAGCCGGCAACGTCTTCTTCGGAATCGTGGGCGGCGAGCCGTTTATGCACCCGAATCTGCTCGACATCCTGGCCGAGCATCCGGAGTGCTACTTCCAGGTCTTCACCAACGGGCACTTCATCACCGATGAGGTCGCGAAGCGCATTCGGCAACTCGGCAATGTCACTCCGCTGATCAGCGTCGAGGGGTCCGAGATCGTCAGCGATGAGCGGCGGGGCCGGGCGGGGGTGCTGTCGAAGACGATGCAGGGGGTGGAGAACTGCCTGAAGAACAAAGTGTTCACCGGGGTCTGCACGAGTGTGTGCAAGACGAACATCGACGACCTCGTGACCGAGAAGTGGGTCGACCGGCTAATCGAGATGGGGGTGTTCTATACGTGGTTTCACGTCTACCGCCCGATGGGGCCGGATGCCTGCGAGGACTTGTGCCTGACCCCCGAGGAGATGCTGCGGATTCGCAAGTTCGTCGTCGAGATGCGAGCCAAGAAGCCGATCGTCTTCGTGGATGCCTACTACGACCACGCGGGCCAGGCCCTCTGCCCCGCAGCCACCGGCATCTCGCACCACATCAACCCCTGGGGCGGAATCGAACCGTGCCCGATTGTGCAGTTCGTGACTGACTCGATCCATGACGAGTCGAAGACCCTCGTCGAGAAGTTCGAGTCGCCATTCCTCAAAGACTTCCGCGAGCTGGCCCGCGACACCACACGCGGCTGCATCGTACTGGAGCGGCCCGACCTGTTGGCGAATCTCGTCACGAAGCACTCCGCCAAAGACGGCACCGTGCGCGCCACCGCGATGGCCGAGCTAAACGCCATGCAGGTCCGCCCCTCGCAGTACAACCCGGCGGGTGCGGTCCCCGAAAAGAGCTGGGCGTACTGGATTGCGAAGAAGCTGTTCTTTAATGACTTCGATGTGTACGAGGGGAAGGACCATACAGCTGGCTCGGCTCCATCAATGTTGGCTCGGGGTGAGGTGCGGACAGTCGCCCCTGTCTCGGATGTCGTGTCACTGAGTATGCCCGCGAAGAAGGCTTGATGTGGCGGAAGGCCAAGTTCTCGATGAGGCCAAAAAGCGAGCCCCCGGTTCCAAGAATGGCCAGCCCTTCGGGCCTCAAGAACTGATATGCGGCAGTGGTCGCTCGATATGCAACTTCAGCAGTGGAGGAATCGACCTCGTGGGCATACTCCTCACTCGTCGACCAGAAACACAATCAGCGAACGCGGTCCGTGCGCTCCGATCACTAGCGATTGTTCGATATCAGCGGTCTTCGAAGGACCGGAGACCCAGGCTGTGAACGGACCGGCTTGCACATCGATCAGCGGGTAGGCCTGGCCCAGGTTGTGAACGATCTGGCTTCTGCGAACGACGAGGGAGAGATGCTGCGTCAGGAAATAGAGCACGCGATGCGGCACCGCGCGATCGGTGACCCACACCGCTGCGTTTTCGGCGACCGCGAGTTCTCCGGGAAGGACAGCGAAGTCGACATCCTCGAAGTCGTGCGGATCGGTGACCTGGTCGGCGGCGAAGTTTGTTTCGCCAATCCCGGCGCAGGCAGAGACCCGCTTGCGGGCCGACTGGTACTGCGGCAGGGTCTCCAGAATGGCGTGCGCTTCGGCCCGCGAGGCGACGGGCACTCCCTTCCCGCCGACCATGGCGAGGACCTCGCAGAACCGCGCCACCGGATCCGGGTACTGGACGCCCGCCGAGGCCAGGTCGGGGAGTGGCGGACTGGTCAGGGCGTGACGGCGAATGCGTTCAAGGATGTCGGTGCGGCTGGACATGAGAGGGCTTGTTCCTGAATGTGACTCCGGGGAAGCTAACAGTTTCAGTGGTTGAACCTCAATCGTCCGAAGCGCGGACGCTTTCTAATGGAGTGGATAGAATGCCGGGGCACAATCCCGACTCCCTGCGCTGAACGCTAATGCACGCCTGGCAACGCCTGCTGACTGGCCTCCCGTTTTCCATCGTCGGCACGGGCCCCGCGAAGGTGGGCCCCTGCGTGGAGTCGGTGATTCGACTGGCTCTGGAGCTGCGCCGACTGGGACGCGGGGAGGTCGCCTTTGCCGTGGTCGGGGAGTGGC
>JAYSVZ010000741.1:0-3253 GCA_043718305.1 Planctomycetota bacterium
CCTATCCCCCTGGGAGAGGGGCTGGGGGTGAGGGCGGGTGTCCAGACGATGCCCGGAGCCACAGCATCATTCCTCGCCGCATGCCGAATAGTCTACCCCAGAATGGGAGAGCCGACTAGCGCGGATTGCCCTGGAAGGGCCGGTTTTTGCGACGATCCGACAATGCCACAACTCTCGATTACGTTACACCGGGTGTTCGCGTTGGAGCCATTTCGAAGTCGTGGGCCAAGGCTTAAATTACAATATATCACACTATCCGTGAAAACGTGTTATTTTACATTGACAACATCCCCAATGCTGACGATACTTCACTTCGAAGGCAGGTGAACGCGAGGCCGCTCGATGAAGGTGAAGTATGCCAAAGATGATTTGCAGCGGATTGTCACAGACATCAACTTCACCGATGGCTTTGGGCACGATGTGATTCGAGCCTATCGCAAGCGAATTCAGATGATCGAAAACGCAGAAGACGAACGAGACTTTTACAGCCTTAAGTCACTGCATTTCGAAAAACTGAGCGGAGCGAGGTCACACCAGCACTCCATGCGGCTCAACGATCAGTGGAGACTGATCGTTGAGATCGAGCCTGGAACGCCGAAGAACACCATCGTGGTGACTTCGATCGAAGACTACCACTGACAGAAAGGGGGATGGCGTGTCCAGCGTCATTGCCGCTGAAGTGTTCCCCCCCGGCGAGTTCATTCAGGAAGAGCTCGACGCTCGGGGTTGGACTCAGTCCGACTTTGCCACGATCATCGGGCGTCCGATTCAGGCTGTGAATGAGTTCATTTCTGGGAAAAGATCCATCACGGCTGATACTGCACGGGAGATTGCCGAAGCGTTCGGAACCAGCGCTCAGTTGTGGATGAACCTAGAAACCACATGGCGACTGTCTCAGGCGACCACACCGAATGGAGCCATCGCCAGACGCTCCAAGTTATACGCTGCCGCACCAGTCAAGGAATTGATTCGAAGGCAGTGGGTCGATCCCAGTCAAAGCGACGACGTGTTGGAGCGAAACGTCCTCTCATTTATGGGGATGCCTTCCATCGACGAGTCTCCTCGCTTTTGTGCGGCGGCTCGCATGTCGTCGAGTTACGCGTCGTTGTCGTCGGCACAGGTGGCTTGGTTACGGCAGGCTCAGAGAATGGCACCGTGTGTTCGCGCGAGCCAATTCCGGATGAGTGAATTCACGAAAGCAGTTCCTGACATTCGTGATCTCGCGGTACTCGAAGCGGATGTGACACGCATCTCTCGTTTCCTCTCAGAGATCGGTGTTCGCCTGGTTGTGGTGGAGCACCTGCGAGGCACGAAAATGGACGGGGCGGCATTTTGGCTGGATGAACAGAGTCCCGTGGTGGCGATATCGATGCGATTTGATCGCATTGATTACCTGTGGCACACACTCGGACATGAGCTGGGCCACATCGCGTCCGGGGATGGGGCCGCCTACTACTACGATGAGAAAGCAGAGTCATCGACCAAAGATCAACGGCGACCGGAAGAGATTGCCGCAGATCAGTTTGCCGCAGAGCTACTCATTCCCCAAGAGGAGTTGAACGACTTCATCGCGAGAGTTCGCCCACTCTACTCCGAGAAGAAGATCGTGGGCTTTGCCAACAGAATCGGTGTGCATCCGGGCGTTGTGGTGGGGCAATTGCATTTCCGTGAGGAAATCAAGTACAGCCACAGCCGGACGCTGTTGGCCAAGGTGCGACAACCACTGGCAGAATCGTCCATGTCCGACGGATGGGGGCATTCTGCGGTATTGCAGTCAATGGAGTAACCATGTCACTCGTACAATCTCAACGAACATTGTCCAGCCAAATGCTGGGCATCGTGGACGAATACATCGCCGCTGGAGGCACGGTCCCGGTCAATCCGCGAGCAGTGGCCAAATGGGCCATTGATGCTGGGAAGTGGAACCGCAAGCGAGCCACGGTCATCACGTTGTGTACTCGTGATATCGCACGAGCGCTTCGTGAGGATTACTTCCTCGACGACAAAGGCCGGACGGTTCGTGCGAGGCACTCCATTCGAGTCGTCAAATGTGTGGCAGGAAAGAATGTGCAGCAGACGTTCTGGGACCATCATCGAACGATGCCCCATGAGTTTGCAGAACGCTCATTCCAACAAAGGCGGCGGCAGATTGTTGGCGATTGCAAACAACTCAAGCTGGATGTCGATAGCTACAATGACCGCAGTGATGTGACAAGGAAAATCCAACTTGTCCTGAATTTCACCTATGACATCGCGGAAGACGAGACGGTTTCCCGAAGTTGGCAGCGACCTCAAAAAGGGTAACAGAGCATCGCGTCATGACGCTCAGCTTGCAGCTTGATCCCTCGCGATCTCAAACGTTGAAGGCCATTCGCTTCAAGCAGCTAAGCAATCGGCCCATCCGGAAACAACTGTGACACGCTCGTTCGATCGTGGATCGATTGAATCGCCTCAGCAAACAGGCGGGCCACGGAGACGATGGTCACATTCTCGGGCAGGACCGTCTCCTTCCCTTCGATCGTGTCGGTCATAAAGAGTCGTTTGATCGGACTCGCGGCAATCTTGGCGGTCGCATCACGGGTCAGCACGCCATGCGAGACAGCTGCGTAGATCTCTTTCGCTCCCCGGCTCTTCAGGACTTCGGCCATCGAGATCAGCGTGCCGCCGGAGATCGTGAAGTCGTCGACGATCAGCACGTTTTTGTTTTGCACATCACCGATCACTTCCAGCACGCGGGCGGCTTCGGAGTGGTCCTGGCGGGTTTTGTTGCCGATGACCACGGGCACTCCCAGATAGTTCGCAAAGGCCGAGGCACTCTTCGCAAAGCCGACATCCGGGCTGCACACCACCAAGTCGGTGAGTTCCAGTTTCTTGATGTGATCGGCGACCACATACCGCGCGTACAGATGATCGACCGGGATGTGGAAGAAGCCTTGGATCTGCGGGCTGTGCAGGTCCATCATCAGGCAGCGATCGGCCCCCGCCGCTTCGATCGCGTCGGCACAGACGCGGGCCCGAATCGAGACGCGCGGCTCATCCTTCTTGTCGGCTTTGGCATAGCTGAAGAAGGGGATGACGGCCGTCACCTGGGCGGCACTGGCCCGCTTGAGCGCGTCGATCCAGAACAGCAGTTCCATGAAGTTGTCGTTGACCGGATTGTGAATCCCCTGGATCACGAAGCAGTCTCGGCCGCGCACATTTTCTAAGACGCGGACGAAAGCGTTTCCTTCACTGAAGTAGTGCGCTTCGCTCG
>JAYSVZ010000742.1:0-3252 GCA_043718305.1 Planctomycetota bacterium
ATTGAGCAGCATCTCAAAATCCGGCTCCGGATGAGTGTTGATGAGCGTGGATTAGTGTTCCAATCTGTCGCTGAAGACCAGTTCGGAAACTGCTCTAACGCTCGAAACACTGGCGGTCCAGAGCGACCGCCAGTGGCACCTTAACTCACCCCGTTGACAATGCACACCTGCCGAATCGCTCCTCAAAATTGCCGCTCGTCTGCCGATCATTCGCCGTCACTTCGGGAGTTGTCTCGCCACGCTCCCTCACCCCTAATCCCTCCCGGGGAGAGAGGGGAGCCGGAGGGGGTGCTCACCGCGCCACGCCGAGGGCATCAGCCACCCGGTTGATCGAGTTGAACCAAGCGGCGATCAAGGTGAGTTGCAGGATCGCCTGATCATTGAACCCGGCATGGCGTAGCGCCTCGATGTCCGGCTCTTGAATCTGGGTGGCATCGCGAGTGATCTTCTCGACATGCGCACAGAGCAGTTGATCCGCTGGCGAAAGGGCTGTCCGGTCACCCCTCTGGATGGCCGCGACCAGATTGTCGTCCCCGGTGACGCGCCGCAAGAACTCGCGGTGCGAGACGCTGCAATACTTTGTGCAATTGCATTGCGACACCACCGTCGCGATCAGCTCATGCTGCCGCCGACTGAGCGGCAGGCTCGGATTCATCAGTGCCCCGAAGGTGGCGAACGCATGCTGCAGAGCCTCGGGGATCAAGCTGTGAGCGGCGACGATTCCATCGGCTTCGCTCGCCGGAAGTCCCGGGACTTCCGCGTCGTATTCCTGCGGATAAAGAGCGTGCTGCGCTTGCATCGCCTGGCGGTAGGCCTCGTCAGCTTGAGACTTCGGAATCGTTTGAATCCAGGTCATGGGGCTCGCTCTTGCGATGGACTCGGGTCTCCATCAAACGGCACTCGGCTGATGGCGGCTCGACGGTCCGACGGGGGACATTACCGATCGGTCACTCCCCGATCCAGTCGCTCCGGCGAATCACTCGTCTTGATTCTGCATCATATGTGATGTATAAATAAACTAGGAGATATGCCATGACGAACCGATTACCTCTCTTTGAGAAGCTCGAAAGTCGCCGCCGCGAACTGGGACTGAGCCAGTCTGCGCTCGCTGAGCGTTGTGGTGTTTCTCTGCCGACAATCCAGCGGATTCTCACGGGGCACAGCCCTGCTGCAAGCTTCGAAACGACGGTCGTCATCGCCCAAACGATGGGCATGCAGTTCGATGTCGTCCCGATTTTTCCCGCCCAGGAAATTCTCGAACAGCAAGCTCGCAAGAAGGCCGAGCGGCTGGTCGGAATGGTTCAAGGAACATCGGCTCTGGAGGCTCAGGCCGTTTCCTCGCGGCATCTCGGGCAGATGATCAAGAAAACCATCCATGAACTTCTGGCGGGTTCCCGCCGCAGGCTTTGGGCGGAATGATCGTGGTGTGGAATCCCGTTCCCGGCGAGACGCCGATCGACATTTCCGGTCTCAAGAGATCCGGCGTGAGCAATCCCGAAGAACTTGCAGTTGTCGAATAACCATGACGCCGCAGTCTCGACCGCCGACAAAATATATTCTTCGAACGGCCCGGATTGTTGCCTTGGCTCGGGGATCGTTCTGACGCGCGACCCTCACCCCCAACCCCTCTCCCGGGGGGAGAGGGGAGCCGGAAAAAGACATCGTTCCAGCCCGCTCGAAGAATATTCACGATCGAGGCTGGCGACTCTGTGGGGAATCGCATGAATCGCGATTTGACGCCCCGGAGGGGGGGCGGTATTCTCGCGGATCAGATGCGCCTCAATGAGTGGGGGCGGGGAGCGGCTGGTCCAAGCGAGCGGGTTCGGATGCATCATCGCAGCTTACACATGGTCCTTCGAGGTCTGATGCTGGCTGGCATTGGCCTGGCTGTTCTTCTGAGAGGAGGCCGCGCGGACGCGGCGGAGCCAGTCCAAGCGTTCATCGAGGGCCTTCGTGATCGGGGTTATTACGACACGGCGCTTCAGTATCTCGATCAGTTGGATCAGAAGGGAACTCTGCCCCCAGAGCAAAGGGAGCTGATCCCCTATGAACGGGCTCAGACGTTGAAAGCGGGGGCCTTGCTCCTGAACAGTGCCGAATCGCAACGGCAACAGCTCGACGCAGCGCGGGCTGCATACCAGCAGTTTTCGACGGCCTCGCCGAAGCATCCGTTGGCCCCGAAGGCCAATACTTCGCAGGGGCAAATCCTCATCAAGAAAGCCCGCATCGAGATCCACGAGTCGGACGATCCGGCGAACAGCAATGTGCGGAAGAAGCTTCAGAGCGATGCTCGGGATCTGCTGACGCAGGCCCGGGGGGTCTTTAAGGCGGCGGGCGACGCCTACAAAGCTAAACTCGATCAGTTCCCGTCATTCATCCCCGAAGGCGAGACGGTCCGCATTGCCGAGCGGCGGGCTGCGGAAGACCTTTACCTGGAAGTGGTCCTGGAGTTGGCCCAATGTGCTTACTGGGAGTCACATACCTACGAGCGCGGCAGCCAAGAAGCGACCGACAGTCTGCAAAAGGCGTCTTCGGAATTCGAAGAGGTCTTCAATGCGCATCGCCTGCAGATCGTCGGCAAGTATGGTCGGCTCTGGTGGGGGAAGTGTTATGAAGAGCAGGACCAGATCACGCAAGCGATTGGAATCTACGATGATCTGCTGTTGATCGAACCGACGACGCCCGCGACGACGGGGCTGCATGACTTATCGCTGCGGTTCAAGTTGATCTGTTTAAACCATGCGATGAAGAAGGACTATCCGTTGGTCGTGACGCTGGCGGAGGAGTGGATCAGCGATGCCAAGGGGCGGACGCGGACGGAAGTGGGGCTGGGGATTCAGTGGGAACTCTGCCGGGCGCAGGAATCGCTCGGCAGGGACCAGGCTGTCGCTGAGTCGGAGCGGACTCAGGCGTTGAACCAGGCATTAGCCCGGGCGCGGATTCTGAACCGGACCTCGGGGGAGTTTAAGGCCCCGGCGGGGGCGATGGTGCAGCGGATTCTGTTGGCCTTGAACCGCAGTTCGGATGACCCGACCGACTTTGATTCGGCCTACGGGCTGGCCGGAAAGCTCCAGGAGGATTTACGGCAACTGAGACAGCAGATTGATGACGCTCAGAAGTCGGGGGACGCTGCCGAAGCGAAAAGCAAACAACAAGCCCTCCAGACAGCTGCGTCCGAGTTGGTTCGCGTCTGCAATCTGGCTCTCCGGTTGCCCGCGACCGACCCCAAGATGGCCGACAACACCGCGCTGT
>JAYSVZ010000743.1:0-3250 GCA_043718305.1 Planctomycetota bacterium
CGGACATTTTGAGCGTTCGGCTAAAGCATGGGTTGGCGTTCAGGCTTTAGGCCGCCCCAGACAGGCTAAAGCCGACTAAAGCCTGAACTCCAACCCCGCTTCGCTTGGCGATGGAAATCGTCTTATTAGAAGATCCCCAGCTTGTCCCGCGCATCATCGGTCATCCGGGCGGGTGTCCAGGGCGGCGACATGACGAGGCGGATCTTGGCCTCGGTCACTCCCGGAAGTTGCTCTAGAGCGGTCTTCGCTTGGTGTACAATCTGCGGGCCAGCGGGGCAGGAGGGGCTGGTCAGGGTCATGTCGACATGCACTTTTCCCTCGTCTCCCTGGGTAATGGTATAGACCAGTCCCAGGTCGACAATGTTCACGAAGAGCTCGGGGTCGATCACGCTACGGAGCGCCTCGATCATCTGCTCTTCGTCGGCATTCAGCGGAGAGCCCCCCTCGGGCAGAACCGGTGGTTGGCAAGTGATGGCTGAAGCCACGGGCGGTGCGGAACAGCACCCCTCGCCATGCGCGTGCGGATGTCCGTGAGCCTGGCCGCCAGCCGCTGGCTCGCTACAGGCCGGAGCATCCGGAGTCACGACGGTCAGTAGATTGTCAGTCGAACCATTCATCGGTCGGGTCAAACTTCGGAAGGACAAGGATCAGAACCTTCATCCGCCCCCAAGCCCGATGACGGGTTCTCGGACGGATCAAGACACAACTTCCCACACGCAAGGGATGGAACTCACCATCGAGTTCCAACTTCGCATCGGATTCGCATTCTAGTACATAATAGACCTCCGTGAGGGTCCGGTGGTAATGCAAACGGGCAGTTTCCAGAATTTCGGTCACATGAACCGTGGCCGGGAAGTCGGCCAACTCCCCAAAGGCCCGCCGGGCGAGACCGCAGGGGCAGGGAACCGCCTCGATCGAGGCAAAGTCGGCAATTTCGTAACCGGCTGACATGAGCGGTCCCTTCTGATCCGAACATCAAGAACATTTTCCGAGTCGGTGTTCAGTCGAAGCATCCAGCAATAAGCCAGAGACCACTCGGGAGTTGTCTCTGGCGAATTGCTGAACGGTAGTTGCGGCGCTTGTCTGAACTGACCACTGAAAACTAACCACTGAACACTTCAGTTGCGGCTGGGCCGCTCTTGGAAGCTCACCGGAGCGAACGTCCTACAGGGCAATCGCGATCACAGCGAGCACCCCCACCCAGACCATACCCAGAAAGTGCCAGAAGTTCGCACAGAGCGTGACGCCCCAATGGTATTCGTGGTCGTATTTGTCCGCGAAAGCACGGACGGTCACATAGCACAAACTCAGCACCGCCATGATGAAGTGCAACGCATGCAGCATGCAGAGCAGCATCACGAAGGGCCGCACCCCGCGCGAGGCCGACTCGGCACTTCGCTCCACTGGGCTGATCGCCCAGAGGGCGTAACTTTGGACCGCTGTAAAGAGCAGGCCACACGCCAGCGCCACCAAGAGCCAGCGGCGAAAGTTCCCCTGGCGCTCCCGTCGCACTTGCCGCAAGCTCGCCGAAAGTGAACCACTCCCCCCGAGAAGCAGTAAGCTGCTGACGGCAAAGGCCGGGTGGAAGATCATCGTCCACGGGGAGGCCTCTTTGGCGCGCCCCAAGGTCTCAATCAATCCCCACGCGATCGCCATGGCCAGCGACAACACAACCATCCCCAACATCGCAAATCGCAATGCCAGAAGGCTGCGGTCCGCGGCATGCCGATCGGGGACCAGCATCACCAGTCGCTGGCCGGAGAAGTCGCCGGGGGGCCCGTCCCAGGACATCTTGAACCTCCGAAGTAAGATTCTGTCGATTAAGGATGTTACGATGCGACACGCTCGGGGGCTATGCCGAACTGGCTGGGATTGTTGCCTCTGTAACAACCGGGCTGACCATGGAAGCCTCCCGGCAGCGGACTTCCCGAGGCACGTCCCTCATCCGGAAGTCATGGAGTCACCGGCACCTGGACCGGGTGCATCAGATACCCCACGAGGTCGCGGACCTGCTCGGCGCTGAGCGTCTGCAACTGCCCATCGGGCATCAACGAGACGGTCGAGGGTTTGACTTCCTCGATTTCGCCCAGCTCAATCGTCATGCGCTCCTTGGCAGTTTGCAGCGCCAGCGTCTTGTCATTGCGAGTCGCCACGATGCCGTTCAGCACGCGACCGTCATTGAGGACCACGACCGACAGGCGGTACTCAGCCCCGACTGTGGCGCTGGGGTCGACCATGTTGAGGAGCAGGTAATCGAGACTCGCCCGCCCGGCTCCGGTCAGGTCGGGGCCGATCGATACACCGTGGCCGTAGAGCCGGTGGCAGTTCGCACAGGTCTTCTGGAACAGCACCCGCCCCTGCCCCTTGTCGGCCTTCGCCAGTACCTCGGGCGTCAGTTGTTTCTTGAGAGACTCGATCAATGCGACCTTCTCTGCTGGTGAGTCCCGCAGCTCGCCCCACACCTCGGTCAGTTGCTTCGACAGGTCCGCGTTCTCGAAGCTGTGGATCTGGCGGGCATGAACCGGAGTGAGGTCTGTGCGGGGGATTTTGCCGTCTTTCATCTCCTTGAGCAGTGCGTTCGCGAAGCTCGGGCGCGAGGCGAGGGCGTCGATCAGTGCCGGTCGTTCGGCGGGGTAGAAGCTGCGGTAACTCTTGGCGAGACGCTGGGCGAGGTCGGGGTCGTCGATGCCGGTGAGTCCGCCGACGGCGATGGTGTTGAGCGACCGCACCGTGAGGGCCTCTTCGCAGATGACCCGCAGGTCATCGGGCTTGAGGGCGATGAGCGTGGTGAGGGCCGCCTTGCGATGGGCCAGGCTGGCCTTGCCGTCGCGCACGATGCGTTTGACTTCGTCGAGAGCGCGACCGTCGCCGAACAGCAGATTGAGATGGCTCACCCGCTCGGTGATCTTTGGGTTCGACGAGAGCGAGGCGAGCGATTCAATCGCTTTCCAGTTCGCTGGAGCTGTCAACTTGTGCCGCCCGACGAACGCTTCGTCCATGCCTTGCAGCACATCGGCCAGCAGCTTCTCGCGAGCGGGCGGGGACTCGATTTGAGACAGCTCCACGAGCAGCCCATCAATCGCCCCCGGTCGCTGGTCGATCATCTCCGCCAACCGCCGCGCGATTAGACGACGCGTCGTCGGCAACTGGCACTTGACCGCCAGTTGACCAAGCCCCGTCGGGTCCGATTCGGCCACGGGGATGAGGCCGTACCAGGCCATCAGCGGGAGGTTATGGTCGTCCGCATCGG
>JAYSVZ010000744.1:0-3249 GCA_043718305.1 Planctomycetota bacterium
GAGATCGCTCTGGCCTTTGTGAGTTGGTTCCGATTGCTCTACGGGTTTGAGGACCAGCGTTCGAACCTCAGCGCTGGCTTCGGAATCACACCACGAACATCTCCACCGTCCAGCGCTTTAGATACGCCGTCCAACTCCTGAATCTCAGTCGCGGAGCGACTGAGCTACGCTTCGGGAATCGGGTCGCCGGGTTGCACTCTTCCGAGCATTTGATCGGCCATTCGCAGGACATACCAGCGACAGGCGAGCATTAAAGCCCCATAGATCGCCAGCGGAACGAGGAGTTCCTGGAACCTGCCCCAGCGAAGCTCGGAGTCTCCCGATCGCGTAAACGTTTCTTCCAGAAACACGACCCAGATGGCGGGTGACGCAATGAGGCTGTTGCGGATGGGCGTGGCTTCGTAGCGCGACAGGTCGAGTCCATACCGAATCACGGGGCCGCTCAGGATCAACATCGCCAGGATACTCAGCAGGGTCATGGTCGCCCGCATTTGCGATCGGGACTTCAAACCGATCCATAGCCCCATCCACATCACAAGGGGCAGGAACGCGAAGACGCTGAGTGTCGAGAGAAGCAGATACCGGACATCACTCCCGAAGCCGTGGAACCAATGTTGAAAGGCAAAGATCGACATAAACGGGACCATCAAAGTCCAGAAGAGTCGCCAGACCCCACTCAACTTACGGCGCAAGATGTCGCGCCCCTCGATCGGTGTGACGAGAAGGACATCGAGTGTCTGTCGCGAGCGTTCGGAAGAGATCACACTCGCCGAGTGAATCGTCGTTAGACCCAGTGCGATGATCCATAGCATATAGAGCAGCACCGACATCGCCGACCGCTCGTTCATGCTCAGACGAACCAACTGAGCCACAAAGAGAATCGGAAGCTCGATCACGACGAGCACGCGAAACAGATAGCGAAACGTCCCGAGTGATCGCCGAGCTGTCTCGCGCCAGGTGATCGGGTCGTTGTCGGGATAGCGGTCCCCATCGCGGACCAGGATCACGCCGCCGGTGACCTTGTTGGCCTGATGGAAGAACGCGTCGAGTTGCTTAAAGAGATTGAGCAACAGATTCTTGGGAGGCACAAAGGCCCGGTCATAGAGAAACACGCACGCCAAGCCGAAGGCGAGAAGAGTCAGTGGCGCGAAGACACAGAACGCCGCAGCGGCCCTCAGCAGCAGTCGGACGATCTCTGGCGAACCATCCGAGCGAGGGCCTCCGGCGAACAGCGGCAGGATAAAGATCGAGGATGCGAGCATGCACAAGTAACTGGCAATGTACGCTTCGATCGTGGTCCGGCAATAGGTCGAACACGTGATCGACATCATCCCGACAAAGATCACCAGCAGCGTCAAGAACATAAATCGAAAGTACAACTCCCCGGTCGAGACGCCCCCAAAGCTGTACGCCGCCGCCATCAACGGGAACGACAGCAATACAAACGCCAGCATCGGAATCACCCGGCTGAGCATCTTCTGAAGCACGATCAACTGCCGTGGGATCGTCGTCAGCAACAGCAGCGATAGACTCTCTCGTTCCTTCTCCCCGGCAAAAGCTCCTGCACAACTGGCGGGCAGAAACAGCATGATCGCTCCCAGTTGGAGCTGGAAGATTTGCTCAAAGATCTCTTCGCCTTGGCCAAACTTGGCGACACCGACGCTGCCTCCTCGGCCATAGATCACAAACAGTCCGGCACTAAAGAGCACGAGCGCATAGATCGTCCGAACCCAATAGGTCCGGGGACGAGCCGCTTGCTCCATGAGTTCTTTGGCCAGGAGCGGCATGCCAAGATGTTGTCGCAGCGCAGCCAGCATGGGGCGTCCTGGGGTTGGAGTCCAGTCTTGAGGCTGTTCCGGAGCAGGCTGAAGCCTGAACTCCAACGGCTGCTCTTGCGAGCTAAGTTACGTTGGACCGCAGAAAATCGTGGGAACATTCTGGGGTTGGAGTCCAGGCTTTAGCCTGTCCGGAGCAGCCTCAAGGCTGGACTCCAACGCTGAACTCCAACGCAGCCCGCCTTACTTCGCACTCGTCACTGGCTCCGTGAACTCGGTGACTGGCTGCTCCAGTTTCAGCTCCTTGATCCAGGTGTTTCGATAGCGAACATCGTGCCCTTCGTCTTGCAGCTTCAGACCGCCGGGGGTATCGGTGATCCCCTTGCCGCCATCGTTGCCGCCATCGATCCCCGAGTTCGGGCCACCCCAGACCTGGTTAATTTCAAACTCGGTGTGCGCCTTCTTCCCGTTAAAATACATGGTGGCTCGGGCCTTTTCGGATCGCTTTCCGTCCTTGAACCGAGCTGCGCGGAAGGTCACATCGTAGGCGTTCCACTTCCCGAGACCGTTGTAGAACTCGTACGGCGACTCGCTCTCGTTGATGATCGCTCCCAACCCGTGGGTTGTCTTGTCGCCGTCGAGAACCTGGATCTCATGCCGGTTCTGGAGGTAGACCCCGCTGTTCCCACCGGCCTTCACGATCAGAAACTCAACGTGCAGCCGGAAGTCGCGGTACTCCTTCTTTGTCACAATGTCGGAGGCCCCAAAACGTCCCCCGGCTGCGGCGGGGTCGGCGGTCTGGACGGCATGTCCGCCATCGACGGGGTCATCCACGATCTTCCATTTGATGGGGAGCGATGACTTGAAGCCGGGGCCTTGCCAGTAGGTCCATTTGGTATCGAGAGTTTCGCGCGAGCCATTGATGAGGACTTCCGCCCCTTCAACCGGCTGGGCTCCCACGCCGATATCGGCCCGCGCGTCGCCGGTGAGCGACAGAAAGGCCATGACACAGAGGCCCAGAACCCTTGAGGTACAGCGCAGCATGAATCTCTCCGAGACAGTAATGGACGACAAGTCGTTGCAGATCAACGCCCGCCATCCGAGTCTAACAAGGAGCCCACCGCGCATCCAATTCGTCGGGAACCGGCGGGCCTCGGGCATTCATCGAAGCTGACAGGCTGGAAGCCGATCCCACGGTTCCGATCCACCAAACAGACAAGCCCGCCGAGTCGAATCGGCGGGCTGGTTGGTGTGGAGTTCCGGATGACTGGGACTTACCGGCCGCGGCTGCGGATCACGGTCCGGTGAGGGGACTGGCGGGCGTGGTAGTTGTTGTGCCCGAGTCCCCAGCCGTGGCTGTGCGAGGAGTAGGTCGTCGAATAGGGGCGAACGATCAGCGTATCGCGAACGATCGTCGTCGGGATGACCCGGACAACGGGCGCTGAAACGTAGACCGGACGGGCCACAACCACGG
>JAYSVZ010000745.1:0-9882 GCA_043718305.1 Planctomycetota bacterium
GATGCCGCCCGCAAGGGTGTCATCAACCAGATTGGCAAATGGCTGAAGTAAGCAATCCAAACCAGCGGGGCGTTTATCGCCCCGCCTTACCTCAAGGAGATGTCAATTATGGAAATTTTCTTTTTACTGTGTGGAGCAGTGCTGGTCGGGAGCTTGATACACGCGATTGCTGCAAGGGCATTGTTCCTTTTGCGTTGGCACATGTTCGGCTGGCGGCCCGAAATCCTCGACAAAGAATTGGTTGATAAATGTGTTGAGGAATGTGCTGACTTTTCACTGAACTATGTGGTGAAAGACTCGACGGAAAACCACGGTTACACGCCAAGCGACGCTGAAAAAGAAAGCTACCACACGATGGCCAAAGACAGCTACCGCTCGGTGATCGAAAATTACATCGCGCAATTTTCGATGGTAAACCGCTAGCCCAGTGTCAACCTATCCCCCGGAGCTTTGGCTTCGGGGGGATTTTCAACGATGGTCTCATCCGGCATTCGATAGCAAGGCGAAGAGTCATGACCTTGGAAGAACGGCTCACTCGAATTGAATCTTTGCTGATTGCCATAAGCAGCCGTCAATCGGTGCGTGAATGGTATTCGGTGGAAGAATTCGCTCGAATCGTCGGGCGGTCTGTTTTGACCTGTCGTTGCTGGTGCCGGATGGGGCGCATTCAGGCAAGCAAAAAAGAAAGTGGACGCGGTGCCCATAGGTCGTGGGCGATCAACCATGAGGAAGTGCAGCGATTTCAGAAAGAGGGATTACTGCGAGGGCAGTAACCCCCTCGCCCGCTCAAGTCAGTCATTGTTTTCCCCTTTCAAAGATCACGCCGGAGATGGATTCCTGTCATGTCCCGAAGCAAACCCATCAAGGTTCGCGAAGTCGAAAGCGATGCCCCTTTGGGCATCGTTCCGGCAGGGACACCGCACTGGATTACGCCGGAACTGATCGAAGAGACGATTCGCGTCTGGCAACCCTACTACGAGGCAGTGATTTCGCCTGAAGAAGCCATTACAATGATCCAGTCGGTAGGTCGGTTGTATCAGGCGTTTTCTTCGGGGTCTTAGCCATGAAACGGTTTGTTGCTCTGGCTCGTGTCAGCAGTCGTGAACAGGAACGCGAGGGCTTCTCGCTCGAAGTGCAGGAGGAGGCCCTGCGGCGGTACGCGACGCAAGCCGGGGGCGAAATTGCCAAGTTCTACCGCATCGCCGAGACGGCCAGCAAGGGCGACGAACGCAAAACCTTCCGTGAACTGGTCGCATACGCCAAGAAGAACGCCGAAACCCTCGATGGGCTACTCTTTTACAAAGTAGACCGTGCCGCCCGCAACCTGTTCGACTACGTCGAACTGGAACGGCTGGAATCGGAATACAACCTGCCCTTTATCTCCGTTTCGCAGCCAACGGAAAGCACCCCAGCCGGACGGATGATGCGGCGAACGCTCGCCAACATGGCGAGTTTTTACACGGAGCAGCAATCGGTCGATGTCCGCGAAGGGCTTGCCCGTCGCGTTCAGGAAGGCTGGTTCGTGACCCGTGGGCCGTATGGATACCGCAACATCCGCAAGGAAGGTCGCGGTATGGTGGAGGTCGATCCGGTTCCTGCCGACAACGTGAAGCGAATCTTCCAACTCTTCGCCTACCACAACCACACGCTGGACACGCTCATCGAAAAACTGGCCGCTGAAGCCCGCCAGTTTCGCTCCTCCATGCCGAAGTTTCCGCGAAGCTCAGTCCACAACATTTTGAAAGACCGTGCCTACATCGGCGAAATCGAATTCCGTGGCCAGTGGTATCCCGGCAAGCATGAACCGCTGATCGACCGCGAAACCTGGGACCGCGTTCAGGCGTTACTCGGCGGTCATGTCTACCAGTCGCTCTCGCTGACCTACGCTGGCGAACTGATCCAGTGCGGTCATTGCGGCCATCCGATCACAGGTGAGCGGATCACCAAAAAAACGAAAACAGGCGAACGCTACTACACCTACTACCGCTGCACCTACTACACGAAGCCAGGGCATCCGCGAACTCGGGTTCGTGAGGCTGATCTCGATAAGCAGGTTCTGGCGGTCTTCGACAAAATGCGGGTGGAAGACGAAGGCGTGCGCGATTGGTTCAGGATGGTGCTGGCATCCCAGACACGGGATGCCCAAGCCGATTCGCAAGCCCAACGGGTGGAACTAACGCGGCAGCAATCGTTGATCGTCGCTCAGCAAGACAGACTCCTCAACCTGCGGATTGCCGATGAAATCGATCAGGACACTTTCGCCAGAAAACAAACGGAAACGCGAGACAGGCTTGCCTCGATCAAGTTGCAACTGGATGTGCTTGACCGTTCCCACGACGAAACGGCCGATCTTGCGGCGAAAGTTTTTGAACTTTCGCAAACCCTACGCAGCCAATGGCTTATAGCCGATTACGCGGCAAAGCGTCGAATCCTCGAAATCGTGTTTTTGAACTGCTCGCTCGTTGACGTAACTCTTGTACCCACAATGAGAAAGCCCTTCGACGTTCTCGCCGAAGGGCTCATTTCGAAAAACAGTCGGGCTGACAGGATTTGAACCTGCGACCTCTTGCACCCCAAGCAAGTGCGCTAGCCAAGCTGCGCTACAGCCCGAATCTTGTCGGCAAGGTTTCCCTTGGCCTGCAAGGCCGATCGCATCTGTTGGAATCCAACTACGTTCGGCAGGGGGATCGTAGTTCGGGTTGTGGAATTGGTCAATCATCGGATGGAGTCGTGTCAGCGACCAATAGAAATGTCACATGGATTGGCCATGTGAAAATGTCACATGGGGGCACCCCGCCGGGGGGCCGGGTGGAGCGCTGGTCGCTCTGCCCCAGGCTGATTTGTGGCTGCCCCGTTGGGGCGGTGGAGGGAGGTTTGGTGAAGATCGCGTCGGGTGATGCGTTAATTCCGCAGCGGCGGTCTAGATTTGAAATCCCCGCGTTTCGTGTTTCGAAATCGCTTCAAATGGTGTGCCCCATTCTCGACATCCCCTCACCGACTGCCTGGCTCGTCATGCAGTGGCCCAAGATCAAAGAATCGCTCCGAATCAACTTGACTGACCCCACAGTCTGACGCAGATTTGATCAGTTCCATTCGGCGAACCACCTTCGATTGCCACTCCCATGAACTCCATCATCCGCTTTCTCAAGTCTGAAGACGGTCCCACAGCTGTGGAATACGCTGTGATGCTAGCGTTGATCCTCGTCTCGATTATTGGGGCGGTGAATCAGATGATCGGAGCGGCGAAGGCGTCCTTTGAAAATAGCGCCACAGCCATCGATAACTTGTAAACCAGCTTCCAAACCTGCTTTCACTCGGACCAATCGGCGATCCACAACTGGCTCGACCCATCGGTTGTCCGGTTCGAGGTCCACATCAACTGCTTCCCATCGGGGCTGAAGACGGGCAGGACATCGGCCTTTTCGTGGGTCGTGATTCGCTTGGGTTCGCCGCCGGTGACTTTACCCTCCGCAAATGTGAGTGGCATCGTCCACAGGTCGAAATTGGCCCCCATCGGCCCCTTCGAGTAGTCCGCCCCAGACCAGATGATTGACTTTTGATTCGGATGGAAGTACGGGCACCAGTTCACTTGATCGAGGTTGTTGGTGAGCTGGAATTCCTGTTTGCCGTCGACGGAGATGATAAAGAGTTGGAGCATATGCTCTTTTTGGCGGTCGCTACGGTAAATGATCCACTGGTCATCGGGCGAGAAGAAGGGGCCGCCGTCATAGCCGTCGACGTTCGTGATTTGGCGGACGTTGGTGCCGTCGGCGTCCATGATGAATAGATCGGCATCGCCGTCGCGACCACTGGTGAAGACGATCTGCTTCCCATCATGTGAGTAGCTCCCCTCAGCGTCGTACCCCGGCGTATCGGTCAGCCGCTTGAGGCCGGTCCCGTCATGCTGGATCGTGTACAGGTCCATGTGCGGATCAAAATCCCACTGGTAGCGCGGGCGACCGCCTTGCCGGGCCAGTTCGCGGGCCGCCTTTTCGGTCTGCTCGATTTCGGGGTCGCGATGGGATGAGGCGAACAGCAGCGACTGCCCATCACGGGTGAAGTACGCACACGTCGTCCGCCCGCGACCGGTACTGATCATCCGCGGGGCCCCGGTATCGAGCGGCTGGACGAAGATCTGGTAGAACGGGTAGCCGAGGGGGTAAGCCTGGAAGACGACTTCCTTCCCATCGGGAGAGAAGTAGCCCTCACCCGCACGGGGAAATTTAGTCGTGACTTGTTTGGCGTTGGTGAGATGCACTGATTCTTCAGTGGTCAGCGCAGTGGCCGCTGGTTCGTCCGCAACGCTCGCTGAGCTGACGATCAAGAGCCCCAGCAGGCCGCACCAGAGAGAGAGTTTTGATTCCATCAGAAGTTCCTCATCGGGGTGATTCGCGAAGGGTCATCCGTCAACACGGACGAGGCCCGTCCAAGATTATCAAGCCGCACCGAATTCGTCTGGTGCAGTTTGATCCAACAATTCCGGCCAGCATGCCCGCGGAGTGGTGGCACTGACAGATGTTGTGATCCACGCCTGGCCGTAGATGAAGAATGGGATACTGCTCATCACTGGCACGATCAACAGTAAAAACGTCCAGACCGAATTTCCGAGCATCAGTCGCTCAGTCAAGTAGAGAGGGATCACGGTGGTGATCCCGAGATAGACACCCGTCAACGAGATCATGGTGAGGAAGCAGGTGTAGTGGCAACAGTTGGTCGTGCAGTCTTGCGGCGGCCACACTCCATTGATTGCTTGATTGTAACTCTTCTGGTCGACCCAAACTCGTCGACCACTTCTCAGACAGACAACCAATGCAGCAACACCGAACACCCCCGAAAGCACCATCGCTCCAAACATCAGCATCGAGATCGCCACCGTAGCCCTTTCGATTTTCTGTCCCGGTTGCTGGCCTTGTGGAACTGCGACATTCACAAGCAGCATCCCGACCACAAAGCCTGCAACGAGTACTTTGCCCATCGCCAAGGTCAAATACAACAGTCCAGAGGCAATGCCCCTCGTCGAAGATGCGTCGCGATGCCAAAAGAACCACCCGGCGTAGACATCCTTCCATCCGAACCTCAAGGCAAACACCAGTGAGGACCACAACAGGCTGGCGGTCAGTTCAAAAATCACGAACGCCGCCAACCCGAACAGCGGCCACCCCCAGGTGCTGAAGAACGTGGAGCCCTCACTGAGAGATGCCCTCTCGTCGACTGAGCCGATGTCAGACCAGTGGTCGTTCTGGTTAGGATCTACGGCCATGATGGATGCCCTGTATCGGTCGCGGCTCAGTGAACTGGCTTGTATCGCTTCATGCCAGACGAGACCACTCCTTCGGAACATGTTGCCAGAGTTCAGAAGCAGAGACCATTCAAGAAGAACGTTCGCTCCATTACATTCCCAGTGGCCACGGGCAGACCGCTCAAGGCTGGGCGTTGTTGGGGTGAGTCGTCATGGGTCTGGCCTTTCTTGCTGCGGTGCTGTTTGCTGTCTCGGCGGTCTGTGGCCAGGGATTGACGAAGCAGCTTGGCGGGATCACGGCCAATGCCTTGCGGATTACGATCGCCAGCACACTACTGGCCATAATCTCTCAGGTCGTTTCTCCCGGACAATGGCATGGCCCCACATTCCGATGGCTGTTGCTCAGTGGGGCTCTGGGGTTTGGTTTCGGGGATATCGCACTTTACACCGCTTACCCGCTGATGGGAGCCCGACTGGCGGTGTTAGTGAATCTCTGCCTGGCAACGCTGGTCGGGGCGCTGGCGGATTGGCTCTTTCTCGGGACGCAATTGACGGTCTGGGAGATTGCGGCAGCGGCCTTGACCCTGGGCGGGATTGTGATGGCCTTGCATCGCAAGGATGAGCCGTTTCAGTGGAATGCAGGGTTGCTACTCACGTTGTTTGCGGGAACGTGCCAGGGATTCGGTCTGATGCTCAGTCGCCACTCCCAGTTGATCGCCCGCGAGAATCATCTCGTGATCTCTGGACCGAGTCAGGCCTTTCAACGAACGCTCGGCGGGGTTCTGGTGGGGTGGACGGTTTGGTTTCTGATGCGCTGGTCGGCAGCGGGCCACCCGTTGACCCAGGCGAAGGAAACGACTCGACGGTTGCCCCTTTGGCTGATCGGGGCCTCATTCTTTGGTCCCGTCGCCGGTGTCAGCGCGATGCAGGTGGCCCTGGAGCAAGTCGACAGCAGCGCCATCGTCTCGGCGATCACCGCGACCGCGCCGCTGATTTTGTTGCCGTTCAGCCGATTGATCGATCGCGAACGACCAACTTCACGGGCGATCATGGGTTCGGTGCTGGCAGTCGTGGGATTGGCGGCGCTGGCGTGGTTACGGAGCGACTTCTCGAAATGAAAAAGCCCAGGGTGGCAACGGTTGCCACCCTGAGCTTTGTCGGAGATCGCGAGACAACTTACTCG
This sequence comes from Planctomycetota bacterium, assembly GCA_043718305.1. Taxonomy (GTDB): domain Bacteria; phylum Planctomycetota; class Planctomycetia; order Planctomycetales; family Planctomycetaceae; genus TH-plancto1. The sequence goes on from JAYSVZ010000745.1 coordinate 6,423, forward strand.
CCGGTCAGCCCCTTATTGAGCCGTGCCAGCGCCTCGCTTTCGATCTGCCGCACGCGTTCGCGGGTCAGACCGAGAATCTCACCGATCTCTTTCAACGTCCGCGGCTCTCCGTCATCAAGACCGAACCGCATCCGCAGGATCGTCGCCTCGCGGGGGTCCATCGTCTCCAGCATCCGGTTCACATGATTGAGGTTATCCGTCTCCAGCAACTCCTCTTCCGGTCCCGGGTGACGGTCATCCGCGACCGAATCGCCCATGTTCCAGTTGGAGTCGGTGTCATCCGACTGCGGCGTCGCGTTGTAGAGCTGGATCGCTTTCTTCACGATCTTCAGCTTGCGGGGCGGCAGTTCGAGGTGCTTGGCAACCTCCTCGACGCTGGGCGACCGCCCGAGTTCTTCGGAGAGCTGGGCATTCGCCCGCCGCCACTTCGTGAGCAGCTCGACCATGTAGGCCGGGATGCGAATCGTCTTGCCCGAGTTGATGATCGACCGCTTGATCGACTGCTTGATCCAGTAACTGGCATAAGTCGAGAAGCGGGTATTCATGTCCGGGTCGAACCCTTCGACCGCTCGCAGCAGCCCGAGGTTCCCCTCTTCGATCAGATCCTGAATCGGCAGCCCCTTGCCGGTGTACCCTCGGGCAATATTGACGACGAGCCGCAGATTGGCCCGTACCATGTGGTCGCGAGCGTACATGTCGCCCTTGGCGATGCGTCGAGCGAGATCCTTCTCCTGGTCAGCGTTCAGAAGGGGCGTTTCATTGATTTCCTTCAGGTAGGTCTCGAGGGGGTTCTGGACAGAGCCCGTGGGCTTCTTGCGAATCGTCGTTTTTTGCATGGCGATGAAAAGTCTTAAGGATGCGTGCTGGGGACAATGCCGTGGGAACTGTCCTGGTCCCGAATCGCGTCCGTGCTTTCCAATGAGGTAGGTATCGCCATCTTTGACGGTGCAGCCATAAAAGAAAGGGTGGCAAGCTGCCCCGCTCGCGAAAACGCTGCGTAATAGGTGAGGGATGCCGGTCGGTCTCAATGTACCGCAGATTCCGGGAATAATGATTGGGTCGGAATTGACCAGCCCCCAGCCCCCAGCCCCTCCAGCCACTCTCTCGAGGGAGAGGGGAGCCGGATGGCACGACTGCTTGACCAAGGCCAAATGTATAGGTTGGAGTCCAGCCTTTAGGCTGTTCCGGACAGGCTAAAGCCTGGACTCCAACCCCGATTCTGAGCGTGGCGGACGCACTACTTTGAATCGTCATCGATCGCTTTCGGCACCTCTTCGCCGCCGAGGACGATCTCGATGTCGATTGACCGTTGATCGCGCAGGACTGTCAGGGTCACCCGATCTCCCGGCTTGCTGGTTTCGATCCGTTCGAGAAACTCGGCGGGGGTGGCGACTTTTTCACCATCAATCGCGGTGATGATATCGGCGGTCGCCAGATTCAAGACCTGAAACGGTCCCCGCCGACTGGCCTTGGGACCGCGCAAGCCGGCTGCTTTAGCGGAACCCTTTGGATCGAGAACTCGAATCCGCAGCCCCTCGTCGACGAGTTGCACAGCCGTGATGCCGATATCGCCCCGGACGACACGGCCATGCTGGATAAGTTCCGGAACGATTCGCTTCACCAGATTGATCGGAATGGCAAACCCAATCCCGGCACTCTGAGCGACGCGGCTGGCGATCGCAGTGTTGATCCCGATCAAGCGACCATGTGAGTCAATCAATGGCCCCCCCGAGTTGCCCGGGTTGATCGCGGCATCGATCTGAATAATCGACTTGATGACCCAGTTCTCCTGGATCTCCAGGGTCCGGTTCAAGCTGGAAATGATCCCCACGCTCATAGTCCGTTCCAGGCCAAAGGGGTTCCCCAGCGCGAAGACCCGCATCCCGACCTTGGCAGTATCGGAGTCGCCCATTTCGACCGGGAAGAGATCCTCTTCGGGGGCCTCCACTTGGATCACGGCGATGTCGTTGATCGGGTCGGAGCCAACGCGTTTGGCGTCGTACGATTCCCCGTTGTAAAGCGTGACCTGAATCCGCTCCGCACCGTCAATTACGTGGTGATTCGTCAGGATGTGCCCTTTGCGGCTGATGATCGCCCCCGAGCCAGCCCCCTCGTCCGGGGCGGAACTGGGAAAGATCCCATCGGGCCGGGCGATGAGCGTCGAGATGTTCACCACGCTGCGATTGCACAGGTCGTAAACGTCGACGTTGATCGCCTCATCGGGAGTGAGTCCCCGGGCATCGAAAAAGTGCAACGGGATTTTTTGAATCGTGGGCGAACTCGAAGTTCGATCCCGCTCCGTCCCAATCGCTGGCGATTGGGCCCGCAACTCCTGCATCCGCCAGCTATCAACCAACCACAGCGTGGCCAGACAAGCCAGCCCCGCTGTCAACAAACATGGGAGATACCAGCGCATGGCGCGAACCCTTGAGAAGCCACAAGAACGAGAAGCTCGCCCACCACCGGCCAGGCGAAGCCGGAAGGATACGCGACGAACGGGGGAACAACTCAAGGGGAAGTTGCCGCCGGGTCGAAAGGAAGGTCAGTACATCCAACCGCAGTGGTTCGCGGCGATCAGGACACTTGAGTGCTGCTCAACGATTCCATAGGGCAGAAATGCGAACGTATTCAGTGTGACGTTTTTTCAAATGGCGAGACGCACATTAATCAATCTCAGAAATAGATCAGACGGAGACTAGATACTGATCTACTGTACTGATACAAATAGTACAGCAAGGACAGTGCTATGGAGTTTTACGTCGACGTTTCCAGCCGCGAACCGATCTACCGCCAGTTGGCCGGGCAGATTCGAGAGGCGGTCGCGCAGGGACGCTTGAAGGCGGGGGGCAAGCTGCCCAGTGTGCGGGAGTTGTCCCGCATCCTGGTCATCAATCCCAACACCGTGGCGCGGGTCTACACCGAGCTGGAGCGGGATGGGGTGCTGCACACGCGGCAGGGGATGGGGGTCTACGTGGCGGAGCCTTCGTCCGATCTGACGAAGGCGGCCAAGAAGAAGCGACTGGGGGATCTGATCGATTCGCTACTGACCGAGGCGGTGTACCTGAGGTACACGCGGGAGGAGTTGCAGCGAGAGATTGATGGACGGGCCGGGCGCTACGAGTGGGCCGGGTAGTGTCCGGAGCGTAAGACGGGCTTTCCAGCCCGTCTGGCGATGCGTGCGAGCAGCCAGAACAAGTCCCGATGGTGAGCGAGTGGCCCCGTTCCACACACCGCTCACCATGTCGAACGTCGATCGGGACGGCCTGGAAAGGCCGTCCTACAGTAGGACGGGCTTTCCAGCCCGTCCCCATGCGTGCGAGCCGCCACAACAAGTCCCGATGGTGAGCGAGTGGCCCCGTTCGACACACCGCTCACCATGTCGAACGTCGATCGAGACGGCCTGGAAAGGCCGTCCTACTCACCGTGTACAAGGTCCATCGCAATGAACCCACAACTCCTT
>JAYSVZ010000746.1:0-9841 GCA_043718305.1 Planctomycetota bacterium
GGAATCGGGAAGGGGAGCTTCCCCCTTGCCAGAACTCCGCCCGTCGCGGACACTGGAGGCATCGCGCGGAGCAGGTTCCTCCCCGGAGTTGACCCGGGAGGTCGTGGTGGTTCAGCATCGCCCCTTGGAAAAAATGTCGCGACCCCCGTGGTCTTCCAGACCACTGCCGGGGCGGGCGGGGTTTACGTTGTTTGAATTGATGATCGTGTTGGCGATCTTGTCCGTGGTGGCTGCGCTGACTTGGCCCCGCATGATGCGGTATGTCGAAGAGAACCAACTCAAGTCCAACGTCGAAACCGTCCGCCGCGAGTTGGCCGCCACCCGCATTCTGGCGATTGAGTCGGGCCTGACCTATCAGTTTCGATATGAGCCGAATAAGCAGGCGTTCGTGATCCTGCCCTTTGAGCGGCCCGAGACCACGGAGGCCGATTCCACAGCGACCACGGCGAAGGTGAAGACCGTTGTCGGCGAGCTTTCGACCGACTGTTCATTCGAACCCGCGATCGACAGCATGGGCCGACCGACGGGGGGCCAGCGGCTGGATGACATCTGGCTGGCCCTTCTGAAGAATGGGGCCGAGTTCCACGATACGGTCTGGTCCCAGCCGATTCTGTTTCGCCCGAATGGGGAGGCTGCCGATGCCCGACTCATCATTCAGGACATCACGGGGCGAACGATCGAACTGAAGGTGCGGGGGCTCACCGGTGGGGTGACGGTCGCGAAGCTGCGCCGACCGGAGGTCTTGCCATGAAGACGAACTGTCAGGATCAACACCGAATTAATAGTCGTGGTTCGCTCCGCGAACCCACGTTGGATCGCGGAGCGATCCACGACTATTGCAACCGTTATTCCTGCGCCAGTCCTAAGGTGTGGAAGTCGCGGACGCGGGCGTTCGGACTCCGATCGGGGATGACGCTTCTGGAAGTCGTGATCGCGCTGGCGATGTTCGTGGCTGCCATGACGGTGATCTCACAGATCCTTCGCATGGGGAGCGACTCCGCGATTCGGGCTCAGTTCCAAGCCGATGCTGCGACGCGTGGCGAGTCCAAGTTGAACGAGGTCATCGCCGGGGTTCTCCCTCTCAATCCGGTCAGCAGCCAAGCCTTCGAAGATGACACGAAATGGGTCTGGAGTTTGACCGTTGATGATGAGACCGATGCGACGCTCAAGAGGCTCACCGTCACTGTCAGCCACTTGAATGAACAAGGCCAATCGGACATCGAGACGCGGTTTGTCCGGTTGATGCGTGACCCTCTGATCTTCCAGCAGACCGGCAGTGAATCCTCGACTCTTGAGACTATCAACAGCGTTCTCTAAATGACTCGTTCCCATTCCTCATGGCGAGCTTCATCCCGATCGGGTTTTACCCTGATCGAGATTCTGATCGCGCTGACGCTCAGCATCGTCTTGATCTCCGGGATCTACACCGCTGTCTCGCTTCATTGGCGGTATGAAGAGGTCGGGCGCGAACGGATCAGCCGGTCGCAGGTGACCCTCGCTGTGCTGCGGATGATGTCCGAAGATGTGGGGTCCGTGGCGTTCATTCCCCCGGAGGCGGCTGCGGAAGAAGAGGAAGAGACGGGGACCGCCAGCACAACGGGGACCGCATCCACGACAGGGACTGGCACCACCAGCACCGGGACCACGGACACGGGAAGTGGCTCCTCGACCGCCACGAGCGAAGAGACCAGCACAACCACGAAATCGGCCCAGGCGAGTCTCGGAATTGTCGGTACTGCCGAGATCCTGCAACTCGACATCAGCCAACCGGCCCGGCTCGAACTGGCCACAAACGGCGAGAGTGACCAGAGTGATTCGACAGCATCGACCGGCGTACTCTCGGCTCCCAGCGATACGTTGCGGGTGTCGTGGGGCTTAGTCGGCGTCGACGCAGTGACGGCGGCCTCGCAGGAACCAGGAGCAGCGTCGAAGCAATTGGCACGGCAGGCGGTCGACCGGCTGCGATCGACGGTCGCAGTCGACTCGGCGGAGGAGACGATGGTCAGTCTCAACTCCTCGGGGATCATTGCTCCCGAAGTGGTGTCACTCGCCTTCCGCTACTTCGACGGGTACTCGTGGACCGACACCTGGGACAGCGTCGAGATGCAGCGGCTGCCGCGGGCGATCGAGGTCTCGATGGGGTTTCGCAAGAAAGAGTTTAAGCCGGGCGGTTCTCTGAACATGCTGGGGCAGGAGCCGCTGGTGATCGTGAAGCAGGTGCTGCTGGTTCCCGTTTCCTCACCGACCACGGGAGCAGAGCTATGAGAACTCATCGGCATCCCGCCAGAGAATATCGGTCCGGCAGTGCGCTTGTTCTCGTGATGATCGTTGTGGTGCTGCTCTCGCTGGGAGCGTACACGTTCCTCGACACGATGATTCTGGAACGACGGGCGTCCGACTTCTCCGTACGAATGGTTCAATCGCGGGCGCTCGCCGATTCGGGCGTCGAATTCGCAGCCACGATGCTCGGCAACCCCGCCGATGTCGAGACTGAAAACCTGTTCCATAGTCCCGAGACATTCGCCGGGGTCACGCTGCTCGATGCGGCGAGTGAGACCGGTCGCGGGCGGTTCACCTTGATCGCCCCCATGGAGAATGACAGCTCCGGCACACGGGTTCGCTACGGCCTGATCGATGAGTCGTCGAAGATTAATATCAACGCGATCTTGGCTTTGGAGCTAGACGAGATTGATGCCCACATGCTGCTGATGGCGATCCCCGGGATGACCGACGAGGCCGCCGATGGGATTCTGGATTGGGTCGACTCGGATGATGACGAGCGGACCTATGGCGCGGAGTCACTGACCTACGAATCACTCGACCCGCCGTATGCCGCTAAGAACGGGACATGCGAATCGATGGATGAACTGTTGCTGGTCAGCGGGGTGTCGCCGGACTTGTTGTATGGGGAGGACATCAACCGGAACGGGCTGCTCGATCCGAATGAGAATGATGGGGATTTGAGTGCTCCCGCCGACGATGAGGACGGGGCGCTCGATCTGGGGTGGAATGCCTATTTGACGATCCATTCGCTGGAGTCGAACCTGAAGCAGGACAGTGCGGAGCGGACCGACCTGAACCAGCCGCTGCTCACGGAACTCTACGACGAGTTGGAGGTCGATTATGGGGTCGATGTGGCGGCGTTCGTCGTGGCCTTTCGCATGAACGGACCGGTAACGCCGTCGGCGATTGCCGGGACGAGCGGCGTTTCGACCGGCGATGCCCAGACCGATTCGGCCCTCGAAGGGATCGCCACCGGCCTGACGCAGCAACTCTTCCGCGTCTCAAGTGGGTCGGGCGGAACCGACGGTTCTGGGAACGATACCGGAGCCGTCACGCGCGCGGGAATGGACCTCGCCCCCGGTGCCAAGGTCACGATCATTTCACTCTATGAACTCGTCGACGCCGAGGTGATTGTCAAAATCGAGGGGACCGACACTACGCTCCAGAGCCCTTGGACCAGTTCGGGTGGAGCGCTCGCGCAGTCGCTTCCGGTACTGCTGGAGAACATGACCACGACCTCCGCAGCCACCATCGACGGGCGAATCAATGTGAACCAGGCCCGCCGCGAAGTCCTCCTGGGCATCCCCGGAATGCCTGTCGACTTGCCTGACCAGATTGCCGCCAACCAAATGATCGATGACGAAGGGGAGCCGATCACCGACCTCCTGGGCCAGCGGTCTACGACCGCTTGGCTGCTGGTCGAGGGGCTGGTCGACCTGCCGACGATGCAAGTTCTCGATAAGTATCTGTGCGCGCGAGGCGATGTCTTTACGGTCCAATCGGTCGGCTGCTTTGACCGCGGCGGAGCGACGACGCGGATTGAAGCGGTGATTGACGCGACTCAGAAGCCTCCCCGCGTGAAGACGCGGCGCGACTTAACGAGGCTGGGACCGGGATACCGGGTCAATCAATTGATCCCAGCGACGGAGTGATTCGGTGGAGGGTTGGAGTTCCGCCTTCAGGGTCCGAGTCGCACGTAGTCCCCTTCCCAGGAATGCTCCCCGTCTTCCGCCCTGAAAGGGCACCGACAAACCAGCCCAGGGCAACGCCCTGGGAACCGAGTCCGCCCTGTTCGCCTAGCCCTGAAAGGGCGTCACATCGGGCGGCCCAGTTCTGTTTCGCCCTTTCAGGGCTGAGAACGTGACAACAACTTAGCGACCTAGGGCGACGCTCCCGCTGGTCGCTCTGCCCTAGGCTGGTTTGTGGTTGCCCCGCTGGGGCGGAGGAGGGAGGCTTGGCGACGATCGCGTCGGGTGATGCTTCAATTCCGCAGTGGAGGACTACTAGGTTTAATCGGTCTAATCCCGCCTTTGGATCGTTCGACAACCCACTGTCTCATTGTCGCCTTTTGCTCCGCAAAAGAGCGATCTTTCGCGGAGCGACTGGCGACTATGATTGGTCGAGAAGTCCTTTACGGATTTTCGGGGGCCGCTTCTGCCGGGGGCATGGTCGTGTCGGCGGGGGCTGCTTCCCCTTCTTCGGGCGTGAGTTCGGGGAGAATCGGGCGGCGTTCCGGGTGCAGGTGGTAACTCGGGATTGCCGAGTCGCGTTCCTTGACGCAGACCACCAGTCCATCTTGCGTGGCGAGAAACATGCGGTCGGTGCGGTCATTGGTCGGCGACATCGTGAACTGGCGGTGGGGAAGCTTGCCGACAACTTTTCCGTCGCTCGCTTGAATCACCACGATCTCATTTTGGGCATTGACTGCGTAAAGTCGGGACTGCCCCACCATCAGAACCCGGCGGGCCTGAGCTTGGGGAACTTCCCAGACTTGGGATCCGCTGTCGGAATTCAGGGCAAAGGTGCCCACCGTTTCTGGCGTGACATACACCCGCGAACCGAAGAACCGAGGTTGCTGCCGAATCGGATGCGCCGATGTAAACGCCCAGCGGAACTGACCATTGTCTTGATCGAGACAGAACATCCGGGAATCTTCCGAGGCCAAGAGTATCGATTTCTCGTTGCGGCCCAGAGGGGTCACGATTTTGGAGTCGCACTCGAACTGGAAGACCAGCTTTTGCCCTTTTGCCGAAACGGAATAGAGGGTGCCACTGGAGCTCGCAAAGCAGACGGACAATCCGGTCGAGATCGGGGGCGAGACAATTTCGCTGGGGGTCTGGTAACGCCAGATTTGAGCGTTGTGGGAGAACTCGGGAAGTCGACGTTTCTCGTGGAGTTGTTGAACAATCTTTAAGTCGTAGCAGTAAACGCTGCCATCCACCATTCCGAGGTAGACCTGATCATCGTCGATCGCGGGGGGGGCTGAGGGGTGCTTGGGGAGTCGCAGTTCCCAGATCGGTTCGCCAGTCTTCTTGCTGACCGCAATCAGGTTCAGACCCACAGCCACCAGCAACTGGTCAGCATTGCTGACCGGAGCGTACGACACTTGGTCCGGGCGGCCGATGAGCGCGGCCCACGCCTTGCGTCCGGTTTCCGCCTCAAAGGCCGTGATGATTCCGGTCGTGGAACGGACAAAGACCATTTCTTCGTCATTCACGACGAAGTCGACCTTTTCGCGAGCCGAGTCAATTGCCGCGCGGCCCCACCACGCGGTTTTCAAGTCGAACCGAGCCAGTTCAGCGGATCCGGGCAATTCCGCGGCCTGCGCCGAGATCGCCAGCATGCCGCACAGCAGGGCTGCCATCAAAACGCGAACTGTCGGCATGGAATGCTCCCCTCGATCGAACGGACGGAGACGCAACCTCCCCGCAGAGGGTAAGATGTGATCCCCTCTTCGGTCATCGTCGGCATTCGCAGGCCGAATTTCCAGTACGGAACCGATTTCCTTGAAGAAAGGGGGCCGACCACCCGATGGGGTGTCTCACGACCGATCCGCTCCGAATCGACGATTCGACCGGCCTGAACGGAACATCGTGTCGAAATCGCATGGGCTTCCGACCGGATGGGTGGGAAAGACCGTGAGCGAACGCGCCCGTCGACCATGCGGGTCGAGCCCATGAAGTTTTCCCGGAGCGGGCCTTCCCGAGCATTTCGGCGCTTTTCTTTCGTCGGGAACAGGGGTAAAGTCACAGCTCTTCATCTCCGGGTTCTTCGGAGAACTTCGATTGTCACTGGGTGGACTGCGCCATGGATCCAATTCGGAACGCCACGCTCGAAGAGGGCGTCACGCTGACGTGGGGTGTCTTTCTGTCGTTCATTACGCAGGATTACCTCTGGTTTTTCCTGAGCCTCTTTGGACTTCTGGCGCTGTTGGCGCTGTTCAACTACTTCACCCGAGCGGGCTCCATTGCCCGGGCAACGACGAAGGAAGCGGTTCGCCAGCCGATCTTCATTCTACTGCTGATCGTCGGGGCGATCGTCATGCTGGCGAACTGCTATGTGCCCTTCTTCTCACTGGGGGAGGACACCAAGATGTTCATCGACTGCGGTCTGGCCACGGTGCTGATCAGTTCGCTGTTGGTGGCCATCTGGACGGCAAGCCTGAGCGTGGCCGAAGAAATCGAAGGAAAAACGGCGATGACCCTGCTGTCGAAGCCGATCACGCGTCGACAGTTTATCGTCGGCAAGTACATCGGAATCGCCCAGACCACCCTCTGGATGGTGCTCTTTTTGGGAAGCGTGCTGGTCGGCTTGATCATCTTCCTCAAGGTGGGGCTCGATGCCAAGGAAGCCAGTAAGCAAGTCAATAGTTTAGACAAGTTGAAAACGGCCTTCGGGGTGCTCCCGGGATTGGCGCTCGTGTTTATGGAGGTCGCCGTGATGACGGCGGTCAGCGTGGCGATCTCGACCCGGCTGCCAATGCTGGTGAACATGACCGCCTGTTTGGCGATCTTTGTGGTGGGCCACCTGACCCCCGTGATGGTCCAGACCAAGCTCCGGGAAGTCCCCTTCGTGAAGTTCATCGCCCAGGTTCTGGCCACGATTCTGCCCGCTCTCGACAACTACAACATGTCGGCGGCGATCGCCATGGACACCCGAATTCCTGCCGATTACGTCGGGTACAACGGACTTTACAGCCTGTTCTACATCACGGCGATCATTCTGCTGGCTTTCATTCTATTCGAGGATCGCGATCTGGCGTAGGATTCAGGTTCACCAGAAGTCCTCTTCGCGGAGGGACTTCGACTTGGCGCTGTCGATTCGTTGACTGGCAACTGGCTGAGGATGACCTTCAGCCCGGATCGGATGGGTCTGTTCTGGACCAGTCCATTGCTGGTTCAATCCACTGGGGGACCTCGCAATGACTGCGGAAGTTTCCGTCTTTCAAAAGATGTTGTCGCGCCGCATCTGGTTTCAGAAGGCCGGTTGGCGGCTGATTTGCTGGTCGCTGGTCTCTGCGGTCACCTTGGCCTGCATCATCGGACTCCTCGTCCCCACGTTGGAACTGCTTCTTGGTCAGGGCGAACTCGAATATGGTTCGAGCGACCACGAAACGCTGCTGCGGGCGATCTGTACCGATTTTCGGGCGTCCGTATCGGCGGGGGCCCCGCTCGAAGACACCGGTCTGCGGGCTGTCCTCTGGAAGCATCGCGGTAGCCCAGTCGTTGATGCCCTCTCGCCGCATCTTTCCCGATTCATTCCCCTGCGGACCAATCGCAGCTCGCTCGCCACACTGGGGCTGCTGGCTGCCGGACTCATGATTTTCCGCTGGTTCTGCCAAACCCGAATCACCCGGGCCGCTGCCGGAATCAGCCAAACGACCGCTGGCAGCTTGCGTTCGCTGCTCTACCGTCAGATCCTGCGACTCGGTCCGTCCGATCTCGATCGACATGAGCATGCCGAGGCTCAAAAGCTGTTTATCGAGAGTGTGGAGCAGATTGGCCATTCGCTGACCCGCTGGCTGACCCTGATCCCGCATCATCTATTGTCGCTGGGGATGGTGGTCATCTTGCTGCTCGGGCTCGACTGGTCGATCACGATCCAGGCGCTCGTCCCGTTGGCCGCCGGGTTTTGGTTACTGCGTTGGGAGCGCGAGGCGACCCTCTCGAAACAAACACTCGCCAAATCGCGGGCTGCGGGCGACCTGCGAATCCTTTCCGAGGGTCTTCGCAAGAGCCGCCTCGTACGCGGTTACAACATGGAGTCCTTCGAGCAAGGGCGATTCCAGAAGCACCTCGACCACTATTCGAACGAAGTCCACCAGGGGGAATGGCGCCGCGGCGGGCGACTGTGGGCGGTGCGGATTGCGGGGGCGTTGTGCCTGGCAATCGCGGCTTACCTGATTGGTTCGCGGGTTCTCGGGACCGGCGCTCCGCTGGGGGTGGCCGAGGCCCTGACAATCTTGGCGGGGTTTGCTTCCCTGTGGCCGCTACTGGGGGGGCTGTTCGAGGCCCTCGAGGCACATCGGGTCGTCGAGATTCAAGGGGCGAGTGTCCTGCGATTCCTCGCCGCTGTTCCCGAGGTCGGCCAAGCGGTCGGGGCAAAGTTCATCGACCCCGTGTCGAAAGCCCTCACCTTCGAAGCAGTCAGCTATCAGCGGGATGGACGCAAGCTGCTCGATCAGTTCGAGCTGTGGATTCCGGCGGGAAGTACGACGGCCTTCATCTCGATGAATCCACTGGAGGCGCGGGCGCTGGCCGCCTTGGTCCCACGGTTCCTGGAGCCGCAGGCGGGTCGAATCCTGTTCGATGGTGAGGACATTGCCTGGGGCACGCTCGAATCGATTCGGGCCGAGGCGATCTACGTGGGCGGCGATGATCCGTGCTTTACCGGCACCGTCAACGAGAACATCAGTTGCGGCGATGCGCGGTACGGCCTGCCCGAGGTTATGGAAGCTGCCAAGCTCGTCCATGCCCACCAGTTCATCCAGCGACTCCCGCAAGGGTACGAAACGCCGCTGGGTGAGCACGGGGAGCAGCTCGACGCCGGGCAGACATTCTGCCTGGGCCTGGCGCGGGCCATTATTCGTAACCCGGCTGTGCTCGTGATCGAGGAGCCGAGCGAAACGCTCGACGCTGCGACCAAGGATGCTCTCGACGATGCCTATTCCCGGATCGCCACGAACCGAACGGTCCTGTTCATCCCGACCCGCCTCTCCACGGTCCGCCGCTGTGACCGCGTTGTCGTCATCGACCAAGGCCGCGTCGAGGCCGTTGGCAAGCAGCCGGAACTCGTGAAGACGAATGACCTCTACCGGCACTGGGAATACGTTACGTTTAACGCCTTCCGGCGATAAGGAGAGGCGGTGGCTTCCGTAGTCAACACCATCCGCCTCACTCTCTAAAACGTCTCCACCGAGGCCACCCCGCACCTCGGCCTCGTCCGCACACGTTGCGAATCACTGTATGGAAATCGGCCACTCAGCTAAGATATCTTGTGTCCGATCGGAGAATCTCGCCCGTGGCGTGCCAAGGTGACACTTCCCCATCCACAAGGAAGGCAGCACAGTGATTCCAAAAGGATGGAACATCCGTGGCGGGAATACCCAGACCGATTCCCTGTTTCCTGGACCAAGTGGAATATCTAGGATTCAAGAGTGGGCAGCAACTTTGGAGATCCCAGGACCAAGAACGCTACTACACATGGGACTCGTTTCACGGCGAAATCGAAGTGTTCAACAAGCGAGGAAAGCACCTCGGTGCCTTGGATGCCGTGACTGGACGCACCATCAAACCAGCTGTGCGAGGGAGAACGATTGATGTTTAATCCCAATGACACATTCGTGAACCTGTGCCTCTCTGGCGAAGCATTCGCCCATGAGATCGACGACTTCGTGGATGCCTGGCACGACGGCAATGATCCTCGCGACTTGAACGATTTTCTCGGAATGACAAACGACGAGTATGCGATCTGGGTGGAACGCCCTGAAACGCTCCGCGAAATACTCGACGCACGTCAACGGTCACTTCCGCACAAGAAGATGATCATTCAGTAGAGC
>JAYSVZ010000747.1:0-3226 GCA_043718305.1 Planctomycetota bacterium
ACCCGCCCGTGCAGGTCGGGCACGGAGACATAGTCCCCCTGGACCGAGACCGAGGTCGGCATCCCCAGGCCGGTGACGACTTCGTCGATGTAGTTCCCCTCAAGGTCGTAGTGCAACAAGCGTCCCTTGGGCGAATGGTTGCGGTCGCAGATCAGCAGGCGATTCGGCTCGTAGCGTGTGTCGAGCGTCATCCCGTGGGCGGTGTTGAACTCCTTGAGGCCGTTCCCCTTCACGCCGAAGTGCGACAGGTATTTCCCCGTCTTGTCGAACTTAAAAATCACATTGCTGGCGTACCCGTCGGACAGGTAGATGTCCCCATTCTTGGCCACGGTGATCGCCGTGGGGTTGAAGGCGGCTGATGTCAGCCCGGACTCCTTCGGAAACGGGAGCTTCATCACGATATCGCCCGTCTCGGCGTTGAACTTGATCCCCTCGGCATTCGCATTCCGAGCCCCGTAAATGAACTCGCCCCCCTCCTCGTCCCGGATCTCCATATCGTGCAGCCGCGAGTGCTTGTCACCGACGAATCGGCGAATCACCTTGCCCTCGGGGCTGAAGACAAAGACCCCGATGTCGGCACTGGTGTAGATGTTCCCGGCCTTGTCGATCACGACGGCACCGTGCGTTGCCCCGATCTGCGACTTGCCGTTCTCATCATTTCCCCACCCCGGCACTGTGTCGAAGGTCATCAACCCGCACCCCATCCGCACCGGTTTCACGGGATCGGCTGCAAAGAGGGGCAGGGCCAGGCCGAAAATGACTGCGATGGAAAGCCAACTGGTCTTCATGAGTTCGATTCCTGAGAGGGAGAGACGCATCACGCATCGTTGAAGTATCTGGTCACGTGATCGAGAATTCAACTGCGCGACAGGGGAAGGTTTCGCTGCTCGCACGTTCTGACGAGACCGCCATGTCCTCGTTACCCTTGCTCGTTGGGGGCTGGAGTCTGACAATGTCCCGATTGCACTCACCCCCATGACAGGTCACCCATGCCGATCGATTGGCAGCCGTTGGTTGAAATCCTCCGCACTCACCAGCGGTTCGTGATCTCGAGTCACGTTCGCCCCGATGCGGATGCGATCGGGTCCGAGATGGGCCTGTGCGGTCTGCTGGAGCAGATGGGGAAAGAGGTCCGCATCGTCAACCCCTCGGCGACACCCAACCACTTGGGGTTCCTCGATCCGACCAACCGGATTCGCAAAATCGGCGAGGGAATCACCCTTGAAGAAGTCTGCAACACCGATGTCCATCTGCTCGTCGACACGAGCGCTTGGCAACAGCTCACCGAACTTCGCAAAACGCTGGAGACCACCAAAGCCAAGAAGGTGGTCATCGATCACCACTTGAGTTCAGATCATCTCGGAGCGGAGCTGTTCAAGGACACGACCGCGGCGGCAGCGGGTATCCTCATCTGCGAACTGGCCGATGCTCTGGGGATCACCCCCACGGTCGAGCAAGGGACGGCCCTCTTCGCGGCGATCGCGACGGACACCGGCTGGTTCCGGTTTCCGAACGTCGACGCCCGGACGATCCAACGCATCGCGTGGTTGATTGAGCTGGGGGTTCAGCCGCATGTCGTCTATCGCGAGCTTTATGAAAAGTCATCGCTGGCCCGTTTGCATCTGCACGGGCGCGTGCTGAGCCGTGTCAGTATCGAGTTCGGAGGGGCCATGGGGATGACCTATGTCCAACAAAAAGACTTCGACGAAACGGGAGCCCATCCGTCCGATACCGAGGATCTGGTCAATGACTGCCTGACCATCGTGGGGACACGCTGTGCGGTGATCTTCGTCGAGCAAAAGTCGGGTCAAGTGAAGGTCAGCTTCCGCAGCCGCTCGGGCCTTGATGTCGCCAAGATCGCTGAACAATTCGGCGGCGGCGGGCACCGACTCGCCTCGGGCGCGATGCTGGCGGGCCCGCTTGATCGAGCGAGATCAGTGGTGATGGAGGCGATGAAGGTCGACCTGGAAGTGCCGGGGGCTGCTACGCCGGTGTAAGGAGCCGTGGTATGGGCGTCTCGCCCATGTGTTCTTCAGGAATTCACAGGCGGGACGCCCGTGCCACGAGGTATCTTCAACGGTCTGCTCGGCAATTTCGGCCTGAGTGTCCTTGATTGCACCGAATCTTTGCAGAATCGGTCTTGTCACCGATTCCAAAGCTGGGATAATGACGGTACGGGTCGTGCTTACGCGGCACGAAGGGACTATCGGCCCGAGCAGCGCTGACCGGGGAGCCGGTGCGCGTCGGGGTGCTTAGTGAGAAAGGAGGTGGACCTGTGATCGATTCTAGTAGCCAACGAGGTGCTTCCGCCTGATTGACGGTCGGCGGACCGTCAGAGACGGAACTCCGTGTGAATCGACCGTGATTCACACCGCGCGACTCAACCGTGAGTCGTGTTACCGTGATTCAGCAGTGAGTCACAACCGGCCCGGTCCTTGTGCACGAGGACCGGGCTTCTTTTTTGGTTAGGCCGCTTCGGGTCATCCCGACGAGGGCCGAAAACGAAACCACCCCGGGTGTTAGCCGGGGTGGTGTGGGAGTCATAACCTTAGGCGTCGATTCTAGTGAGCCGGTCCCGCTCCAAGCTCGACCGCCTTATACCCACCCTTCGACTTGAAGTAGGCCCAGATGAGGATATAGCTCACGAGCATCACAGTTGGGAATGCCGCCATGCTGCCGAGTGCGGAGAACTGACCCGCTTTCTTCGCTTCCGCGATCGAAGACTTTTCCGCAGGAGCAGTGATCGCCGCTTCTTTCACGGGATCAATGCCGGTGTATGTACCGAGGACATATTGCTTCTCGGTTCCGACCTGTTGCATCACAGTCGGTGACGACTTTGCCAACACGTCCGTCGAAGTCTTCTCTTGCAGATACCCAATGAACGGGAATCCCAGGATACCAACGGCCAGCATACCAACGCCCGAGATCGCATTGAGGGTCAAGGCCCCCCCCTTCGGGCTTTGTTCCGCAGTGATCCCCAACATGGTCGGCCAGAAGAACGTCTTCCCGAAGCCGTACAGAGTGGCCGCTGCGAAGATCATCCCGAGTCCCGAATTCCCGGTCTTTGAGAGTGCTGTGAGACCCGCGATGGCGAGGATCGAACTCACGATCAACAAACCAATCGGCGACAGACTGTGGACAATCGGACCCGCGAAGAACCGCAGCACCATCATGATGGCCGAGGTGTAAATCAACACCCACGCGGCATTGAACCCCGCTGCCTTCA
>JAYSVZ010000748.1:0-3224 GCA_043718305.1 Planctomycetota bacterium
CGCCTTCGCGTCTTTGCGTTGAAATCCAGCTTCCCTGGCCATTCTTAAGGAGATTCGGAGGCAGGAACACGATGTGTAGAAAGGACGGCCTGGAAAGGCCGTCTTACGGGGATTTCATTTCCGACCGATCGCCATGCAGGAGTGCGCCAGATTTCTTGGTCAAGTGAAGGAGCAGAGGAGGGCCATCCCATGAGGAAGTTGGAAAGGGAGTGTGCTTCCTCCGTTGGGGGCAAAGCACGGTTTGGAGAGGCTGGGTGGTTTTTTGAGGCTTGGCTCCAGTATCCTTCAAATCAGTGTCTTGGCGAGTTTGCAGAGTCATCGGCAGGCAGCATCACGACCTGGAAGATGTCGCTTCTGAACAAGAGTTGCCATGAATGATTCGCCGGTCACCATTGCCATTTATTGGAATCCAGTCGAGGCCCAATTGGCCAAGCTGCGAGCGATTCGTGGCCGTATCTCGACTCATCAAGGACTCGTCTTGCGGCAAACGAGCCTCGAAAAGACACTCTCCGGGTCGAGACAGGTGACCAGCTTGTTCCCGCGACGCGATGCACCGACAAGGATGTCTGATGCGGCATGTGTTTGATCCCCTGAAGCAACTCTATCTGGATGCCCGGATTCTCTGGCATTTCAAAGAGTTGCACCCCGACCGTGTGGCTTTGCCGCCTTATGGCCATCGGGTCTTCGTTGACCCCCGCGATCGCCGGGCGCGGAAGATGCTTCTGGCCGATACGATCCGAGGGAAGTACCGCCGCAATCGCGATTTCTGGCTGCGGGCTGTGGAGCGGTTCGCGCCCGATCTAGCGCTTGATGTGGGCGTGAATTTTGGAGAGGTGTTATTCCTTCCCCGCTACGGCGAGCGAACACGGATCATTGGAGTCGAGGCCAACCCGATCCTGCACCAGTACCTGGAGCAGTCGCGGGCTGCGCATCCGAGTGCCGCGCGGATCGAACTCTATCAGGCGATTGCGGCGGGCCAGTCGGGACCGGCGATCCCGTTTCACATTGATGAGGACTGGAGTGGCGGGTCGACCGCTGCTGAGGGGGCGACTGCCCGTCGCGGGGATCATCTCCGGACAGAAATGGTCGCCACGGTTTCGATCGACGATCTCGTGTCGCGCCAAGGAACGGCTGAGGACCAAAAACTGCTGTTCAAGATCGATGTCGAGGGGTACGAGCCGATGGTCTTCTCCGGGATGGAAGAGACGCTGCGCAGTGCCTCGTCCGCACTCGGGTTCATCGAGTTCGATGTGGCCTTGCTGCTCGAGGCCGGGGTCGACGCCGCGAAGTTCTGGGGGGAGCTGCAGGAGCAGTTCGATCTGTGGATGTTCACGGGACCACGCGGCGCGGTGCGGGTCGAGGGGGCCTCGCTGGCCAAGGCCGCCACGCAGTTCGGACGCAAGAATCTGCACACCGACTTGGTACTGGCCCGGAACGTGCCGGACGGAGTGATGGCGTCGTTGATGGAACCGTGGGTGGTGCAACGCCGGGCAGCTTAGGGGTAGCAGAAGTCGTCAGACTTCTGCCGTCAGAATTCTTACGAATTCTGCTACCTCCTCGGCGGAGTCGTCGTGACGTGCGGCCCTCACCCCCTGCCCCTCTCCCGGGGGGAGAGGGGAGCCGGAAGGAAGAGGGTAAGGGATTCTCAGTGACTGGATGGCAATCGAAACTTTGGCCCGCGATCGTCGCCCTGTGTGCGGCGTTGCTGCTGTGCGCCGGGTTGGCGGGGATTGCCCGGGGCGATGTTCTGGCCCAGTCGACCTTGCAGTTTTTCCCGAAGCAGTTGATGTGGATTGCCTTGGCATTGCCGGCCTTTCTCATCCCGATGTGCATCCACTATCGCCCTCTGCGGCAGTGGAGTTACGGACTCTACGCGGTGTCGCTGGTGCTGCTGTGCGTGGTCTTCTTCTGCCCGCCGAAGAACGGGGCGCGCGGCTGGATTCCGCTGGGGTTTGCTGACTTCCAACCATCGGAACTGATGAAGCTGGCGCTTGTACTGACCTTGGCCCACTACTTGATGTACAGCCGCAATCACCGCACGTTGCTCGGTTTGGTGCCGCCGTTCTTACTCACGCTGATCCCGGTGGTGCTCATTCTTCGCGAGCCGGATCTCGGGACCGCCCTGCTCTTCTTTCCCGTGCTGTTCGGGATGCTGTTTGCAGCCGGTGCGAAGTGGAAGTCGTTACTGATCGTCGTGCTGATGGGCATTGTGAGCCTCCCGGTGGTGTGGACCTGCATGAATGCTGAACAGCGTTCGCGGGTGACGGTGCTCTTTCAACAGGCGGACGGCGTCTCGCTCTCGGGCGATGACTATCAACTGCACCAAGCCAAGCAGATGCTGGCCCTTGGCGGTCTGTGGGGCAGCGACATCAGCGGGTCGGCGATTGAGGACCAGCGGGCGTACCACTTGCCTGCCTCGCGAAGTGACTTTGTGTTCTGCCTCGTCGGGGAACGCTGGGGACTGATGGGCTGCCTGGCAGTGCTAGTGACTTACCTGGTGTTGATTGCCAGTGGCTTGGCAATCGCAGCTAATACCGAAGAACCCTTTGGGCGGCTCGTTGCGACCGGTGTGACCGTGTTGCTTGGGACGCAGGTCGTCGTCAACATGGGAGTCACCGTCGGGCTAATGCCGATCACTGGGATCACGTTACCACTGATGAGTGCCGGTGGCTCGAGTCTGTTGACGATCGCGACTTCGTTGGGGCTGCTCGCAAGTATTGGACGGCGGCCCGATTACGAGTTGGCTGGCGACCCATTCCGGTACCGGGAGCCCGCTGCATCTTGATCGGATGGCTGCTCAATCTGGTCTACGCCGGGCTGTTTTTCTTGAGCCTTCCCTGGCTGCTGTTCCGGATGGTGGTCCAGGGCAAGAACCGCACCGGCTGGGGTGAGAAGTTTTTTGGCAAGGGCCCGGTGCGAACCTCGACTGGCCCCGCAGTCTGGTTCCACGCGGTGAGCGTGGGCGAGGTTCTTCTGCTACGCACGATCCTGCCCGCCTACCGCATTATGCGACCCCACACGGAGATCTGGATCTCGACCACGACACATACGGGGCATGCTGTGGCCCGCGAGAAATACCCGAATTGTCAGGTGATTTACTACCCGTTCGACTTCACTTGGTCGGTACGAGCAGCCCTCGCACGCGTCCGCCCCACGATGATCGTCCTGGTCGAACTGGAGCTATGGCCGAACTTCATTCGCACGGCCGCCGCCTTACAGATCCC
>JAYSVZ010000749.1:0-3222 GCA_043718305.1 Planctomycetota bacterium
GCCCCCCCTCCCCCTCGCTGCCCCTCCGCGCACCGGGGTCAGGGGAATTCCAGCACCCCAGAAAATCCCAGCCCATACTTCAACAGGCCGTTACGTCCCCCGCTCGCTGACGAATCGAGGATCTAGAACTTTGGAGTTGGTGTGCGACGCACTGGCACCAAATCAGACGCTGGAGCATCAAATCCCCTGATTGGTGAGCTTGCCGGAATCGTCCCCATCTCGGGAAACCCCAGCCCATCGAGCTCGCTCTGAATCGTCGCGAGCTTGAGTTCCACGATCTTGTCCTTGGCCCCCTTTCGCTTGTCGAGTTGCTCGCGCAGCTTCTTTGTGCGGGACTCGAGTTCCTTCACATCCTTCTCTCGGGATGCGACATCGCGGTCGAACTGGCTCTTGAGGATGGTCGCCAGCGTTTGGCGGGCGGCGGTCTTGTCAGCATCGGTGTTGTCGGCTTGAAGGGCCGCGAGGGCTTCTTGGAGTTGTTGAGCTTCGGCGATCTCTTGATCGGTCATGGGGACCATGTCGGTTTGGGTCACCGTGCGGCGAACTTGCTGAGGACGAGTGGGGCCGGAGGACATGCTGCGGCCCATCATGCCCATGCCGCCAGGGTAGCCGCCGCTGCCCGCCATTCCCGGAGGGCCGCCAAGGCCACCAGAGCTACCGCCGCCACCGGGGAACGCTGCGGGATCGCTCGCACCGGATGTTCCATTCGGGTCAAAAGCATCATCCTGAGCCGAGGCCCAGGCGACCATGCCCGCGAGTGCGATCAGGGCAGCGGACCATTTCCAACAAGTGAGTGACATGCGAGTGCCTTTCGAGAAGGGAACGTTGATGGTTGAAAGTGAAGGGCATCTGTACCCCGAAGGGGTTATCCATCACAGCCCAGGGTTGCGACGCAGGAGCGCACCCTGGGAAACGTGGCCCGGGGAAGACCAACCCTGTAGGGGTTGTACACCCACGTGACCCGTGTAGAACCCCTTCAGGGTTCGTTCTATCGCGGGTCGCTTACCCAGGGTGCGCGACCTTCGGTCGCGACCCTGGGCTATGATGTGTGACCCCTTCGGGGTGCAGAGGCTGGCTCGATGGGGAGTGATTTCTGGCTGCTGGTTGCACGCCTTGTCCTACGGCTTGGCTTCGGTCCGTTCCAGAAGTTCCTGAGTCCTCAAGAACTCCGCGTCCCAGCGGCTCTTGAGAGAGTTCGTGTTCGGTGTCTCCGTGGCATCGAGCCGATCGAGGACATCGAGTGCTTGTTGTAGATCGCGATGGTATGTGTCTGGACCCAGGTGGAATGGCTCGCTGGGTTTCGGAGGGATGGGCTTCTCGACCACTGGCGCGGGAGTCGTTGCCACCGTGACAGGCACCGCCATTGGCGATTCTCCCCTCGTTCCGCCGAACCAGCGGCTGGCCCCGATCCCAAGCAATACACAGGCCAATCCCGCTCCTCCGAGCCACAGCGGCCGTCGCCATCTTCGAAGGGCCTGCATGGCCTGCCGGACTCGTCCGCGTCGGCGGAGTTGTCCTCCACGTTGGAGTTCCGACAGCAACTCATCGAGCCGCGCGGCGACCGCCTTCGCATCGGGGAACCGGTCTTGCGGCTTCTTCGAGAGCAGTCGTTCGATCACCTCGGCCAGTTCGATGGGAATTTCAGCGTTGACCTCATCGACGGGCCGATGCGCTTCGTGGCAAATGCGGTGCAGTACCGCCATTGGCGAGGCGGCTCGAAACGGGGGCCGTCCCGTACACATGAAGTAGATCACGCTCCCCAGGCTGAAGAGGTCGCTGCGGTGGTCGACGACCTCTCCTTCCGCTTGCTCGGGGGACATGTAGTGCGGCGTCCCGGCCACGATCCCGGTCCGCGTCAAAGTGGCATCATCAACGGTTCGGGCCAAGCCGAAGTCGGAGATCAGCACGCGGTCGACCGACTCCTCCATCAGCATGTTCGCGGGCTTCACATCGCGGTGGACGACCCCTTGTTCATGAGCTGCGGCGAGGCCCAAAGCCGCTTGCCGGGCGATGCGGAGGACTTCGCGAACGGGGAGCGGGCCCTGCTCATCGACGCGAGCCTGCAGCGATTGTCCCGGCACGTATTGCATCACGAGGTACGAGATGTCCCCCTCGGCCTCAACGTTGTGAATGGGGATCACATGCTCGTGAACGACGGCGGCGGCGGCTTGGGCCTCGCGAGCGAACCGCCGTCGCGCGGCCCCGCTGTTGGCCAGATGCGGGAGCAACACCTTGATCGCCACCACGCGGTGGAGCTCGGTGTCGTACCCCTTGAGCACAACCCCCATCCCGCCGGTGCCGATGACCCGCTCGATCTCGTACCGTCCCAGTCGACCGAGCAGATCGGGCTGGGATGGTGGTGCGAGGAAGTCGAGCGAGACCGTCTCGGAATCGATCGGGATATCGGCAGCTTGCAGTGAATCCAGCTGGATCAGCACCGACGAGTTGCTCCACGCTTCGTCGGTCAGTTCGCCGTCGGCCCGCAGTGTCTCGCACGCCTCGCGGATCAGTGGACTGTCCCCCGACAGTTCGAGCAGCTTCCGCTGACACGGTTCGCAGTGGTCGACATGCCGCTGGGCCTCGCGAAAGACCGCTGAGTCTTCGTCTCCCTGGAGTAACACCTGCAATCGGCTCGGTTCACAGGACATCATCGGCCTCCAGCGTTATCAGTTCCTCTTTGAGGCGGGTGAGAACACGACTGCGGGCGATGTAGACGGCCCCGGTGGTCAGTCCGAGTTGCTGAGCCACATCGGTCACGGGGAGTTCCTCGACACTCGTTTTCCAGAAAGCATCCCACGTCGCCGGTTGGACCAACTCCTTCACTTTCGCGGCTGCCCAGCGAAAGAGTTCGCGGCGATGAGCGAGCAAGGCGTCCTCGACGAGTCGCTCCGGTTGAGCGATCTCGAAGAGTCCGCTGCCACCGGTCCGCGTCGCCTGCCGCTGTCGTTTACTGAGGAGGTCAATCAGCTTGTTGCGAGCGATGCGAAAGAGCCAGGTGCGGAACTTGGCCCGCGTGGAGTCCTGCTGCCAGTGGCCCACCGCCTGCACCACCGAGAGCAATACGTCCTGGACCAGTTCGCGGGCATCGGCATCCTGCAACCCTTGCCGCCGGATGAACCGATGCAGAAACGGCTCGTAGATCCCGACGAACTCCCGCCACGCCTGAGCATCCGCCTTGGTCGGCAGACGCAGGATCAAGCTGGCTCGAGTGTCCGGGACGCG
>JAYSVZ010000750.1:0-3211 GCA_043718305.1 Planctomycetota bacterium
CCCCTCTGACTCAGCCTTCATCCTTCCTACTTCAGCCTTTCATCCACCCCGCTGGCCGGAAGGCCGTGTTCGTCGGCGACCTCGTCGACCGTGGGCCCCGGGTGCTCGACACGTTGCGAATCGTGCAAGGCATGGTCGAGCAGGGCAGCGGACTGTGCGTCCCCGGCAATCACGATATGAAGCTGCTCAAGAAGCTGAGTGGCCGGGATGTTCAGATCACGCATGGCCTGGCCCAGACGCTGGCCGAGATCGATGCCCTGCCCGATGAGGAGCGTGGTCCGTTCTGTGAATCGCTGGCCAAGTTCCTCGATGGTCTTGTCAGCCACTACGTCCTCGACGATGGCCAACTCGTCGTGGCCCATGCCGGGATGAAAGAAGAGATGCAGGGCCGAGGCTCCGGCAAGGTGCGGGACTTTGCCCTCTATGGCGAAACCACCGGCGAGACCGACGAGTTCGGACTTCCCGTGCGGTACAACTGGGCGGCGGAGTACCGGGGCTCGGCGATGGTTGTCTACGGCCACACTCCCGTCCCGCATCCCGAGTGGCTGAACCGGACCATCAACGTCGACACGGGGTGCGTCTTCGGCGGGAAGCTGACCGCTCTGCGATATCCGGAGAAGGAGTTCGTCTCGGTTCCAGCAAAGCAGACATACTGCGAACCGTCTCGTATCGCGGGCTGGAGGTCTTCGATGTCGAGCACGCCGAGTGCGCGGTTTTCCAATCTAACGTCTGATCTCCTACACTGATTGCCTGTACCTCAAAAGCGTTTGCATCCTGATGCGCCTCAACGCCCGTGATTGACCATGCCTGATGATCGCCGTTTATCGGATCGCGACTGGCGCAGCTTGCTGCGAGAGATTCACACTGGACAGGTGATCCCCGTCGTCGGGCCGGGTTTGGTGACGGTCGATGGGGCGGACGGGACTTCGGTTCCGTTGCACACTCATCTCGCTCCCCAATTGGCCCGTGCGCTCGAACTCGATTCGCCAGAAAAGTTTTGTGGCTACAACGATGTTGCTCGGGCTTATCTACTCGGGGGAGGCGAACGTAGGGAGTTATACATCGCCTTGGGAGAGATTCTCGACCAATTGAACCCGCGCGAGGTTTCGCCGTCCTCAGCTCTGCTTGATCTGGCGAGCATCAAGGACTTCAGCCTGTTTATTGCAGCGACGCCGGACCCGCTCCTTGCCAGAGCTGTGGCTCAGACTCGTCCCGGTTTCTCTTCAGAGCGCGGTGTGATCCGGTTTCATCCGGCAGGGAACCCGAATCGGTCGCACGAGTCGCCACTCAGTGGCATCCTGGAATCTCCGTGTGATTTACCGGGCACGTTTCGAGGGCCGCTCGTCTACCACATTATGGGCGATTACACGCTTCCGGACTTCGCGGTCTGGGAAGAGGATTACATGGAGTTCGTCTGCGGTTTGATCGAAAACCGCGACACACTGGAAAACCTCTTCCGTCAAATCAAGTCTCGCAACCTGCTACTTCTCGGGGCACCATCCGAGGACTGGATCGTGCGATTTTTTTTGCGAGCGGCCCGTGGCGAACGACTCTCCGACCGCAAGCAGCGGGACTATCTGGCCGACCACTGTGCCGATCTCGGCGAGGCATTGATCTTCTTCTTCGACAAGGGAGTCAATGCCACGCGAATCATCGACGGGTCTCCAGCCGAGTTTGTCTCGGAATTGACCCGACGCTGGCGGGATGCCTACGGCACAACGGCAGACAGCAATGTGTTCCTACAGAGACAGCCCGATGAGATGCCTCGCGGTAGCGTCTTCATCAGCTATTCGCGTGACGACTTGGACAAAGCGGTCCAGGTCGGGCAGGCCCTCGCCAGTGCGGGTGTTCCCGTTTGGCTCGACAAGCAGCGTCTCCAACCTGGCGAGAACTACGAACGCAGCCTCGAACACGCGATCAAGGACTCGGCCAGTTTCTTTCTGTCGCTTATCTCCCGAGCGACCGAATCCGATTCCAGCCGCTATGTTCATAAAGAGCGATCCTGGGCCGCTCAAAAGCATATCGATGGCTTCGTCTACTACATCCCGCTGATCGTCGACGATTTGCCAGACCCCAATGTCAAACTGGAACCGGGCTGCTTCGAGAAGATTCACCGTGAGCGTCTATCACCCGCTTCGTTTCCCGCCTTTGTCACCCGCATCCGCAGCTACGTGGAGCAGTACCGCGACTCCGGCAGGCCACGGGGGTAACCGATCATGACGAACATCACCTCACAACGTGTCGTCGATGCCGACCACCCCTGGTTGGGTCTGACCCCGTACTCGGAAGAGACACGCGAGTTCTTCTTCGGTCGAGATGCCGAGGTTCGCGATTTGTTCCTGCGCGTCCGCGAACAGCCGCTCACGATCCTATATGGCCAGTCAGGGCTGGGGAAGACCTCGCTGCTGGGAGCTGGGTTAATCCCGAAGCTGCGCGTGGAGGGACTTCGCCTCGTCCTGCTGCGGTTGGGGTACGAACCGACCGACCCGCCTCTGATCGAGCAGGTATTCGCGTCTGTCGCCTTTTTCTCTGATCAAGAGCGTCCTTCTGCGGAGCAAAAGGCGACCATGCGACCCCTCACACTGTGGGAGCGTTTCCACCACATCGCCACCCGTCCGACCGACCTCGCCGACTCCCCACCCGTCCTGATCTTCGATCAGTTCGAAGAAATCTTCACGCTCACCACCACCAAGGAGCGACAGGCCGAAGCTCTGGAACTATTCCGACAACTGGCCGACCTGATTGAGAACCGGCCACCCCAAGCGGTGCAGGAACGCTTACGCAGCGACCGTCGTCTGGCTCGTGATTACGACTTGGGCCCCAGCCCGGTGCGAGTTGTGATCACATTGCGCGAAGACTTTCTGTCGCACCTCGAAGCGTACAAGAAACTGATGCCGTCGCTCATGCGAAACCGCATGGCGCTTCAGATGCTGAACGGCCCGCAAGCTCTCGAGGCGGTTGTTCGTCCCGGTCGACTACAAGGCCGAAATCTGGTCAGCGATGAAGTCGGCGGACGCATCGTGCGGTTTGTCGCCAATCAACCGCCGGAGACTCCGCTGGAAAAGATCGGAGCGGTCCCGCCACTGCTCAGCTTGTTGTGCGATGAATTAAACGAAGTCCGCCTCACCCAGAATCAGCCGATGATTGCGGGCGATGGTGGTTCACTCGGCGGTATCGAGACGCTGGGGCAAAACATCTTGGACGGGTTCTA
>JAYSVZ010000076.1:0-7873 GCA_043718305.1 Planctomycetota bacterium
CAGATTCGGGCGGAGAAGCTCGACCAGCGATCGGACCTCTATTCATTCGGGGTGATGGCCTATCACATGTTCAGCGGATCGCCGCCGTTTCGCGGCGAGTCGGCGATGGCGGTGGCTGTGCAGCATCTGCAGAATCCCCCACCGGCCCTTCTTGAGAAACGATCCGACCTGCCCAAGCCGTTGGCCGATTTGGTCCATCGACTCTTACGCAAGAAGCCCGAGGAGCGGTATCAATCGTTCACCGATGTGATTGAAGACCTGCGAACGCTCACCAAGGCCAATAAGTCGGGCACGATTGCCGAAGTCCAAATCACGGACGCGGATGCCGTTGAGATCAGCCCCGCCCGAAAAGTTTATGGCCAGCGCCCGTGGCTGACATTGACGCTTCTGGCGTTGTTGACCGGGAGCGCCAGCGCGGGAGTCGGCTGGTGGGTCCGCCCGAAGATTGGCCTGTCGACGGAGGCCCCTCAAAAGATCAAGAAGGAAGCCACAGCCCGCGACCAATTCCTCCATGCGATGCTTCTGGTCGACAACGAAGAGGCCTGGAAAGCCGTCCAGAAGAACTTCGGAACTCCCGACGACGCCTTGTGGGTGGAGCGGTCGGAAGAGCAGTTGTTGCTTTACTACCTCAAGGACAAGAGTCGCATCAAGGAAGCCGAAGCACAAATCGAAGCTCTGCGCGGATTACGGGGACCGGGTGATAAAGAACGATTCTATGTCGAATCGAGACTGGCCCAAGCTTACCTGGCAGCCATGACGGGAGATCGCGCCACGGCCCGCAACATCGTTCAGTCGGATCGGGCCAGTTTCGAGATGCACCTCAAAGGGCCCTGGCGCTCGCTCTTTCTGGGGCTTCAGTCTCAGATGGATGGCCCGCAAGGTGGTTTCGGTCCGCCCGGTCCGCGTAACGAACCTCGCTGACCCATGGCGATTCGCCGAAATCCCTCCGGGATCGGGATGGCGGGGATTCTATTCTTCCGACAAATCCCAAGAGTCTGGCCGGTCACAAGATGACGGTGGAGACGCGTTTCGACGGGAAACCGGGGTGGTCCGGCTGTACACGGGGTGCCTGATAATGCGCTCGTCACGGACAGGCTTCCCATGCGCGCTCGAAATCGAGCGGACCAGGGAGGCAACCCCACTGGCTCACTGCCCGGGAACCGATGAGTCGAAGACGGCGTGGTCATTCCCTCGCGACTCCGCCCGTCGCACGACTCACGGCCCACACGATCGGTTTTTACGGCTCGACCGGAAGAATCGGACTGCGGCCGTCGCTGCGAACGATCCATCCGCTTCCGCCCATCGGACTCCTACTCTCTGCGTAGAATTCTGTCAGCGGAAGGCACGGCCCCGCCCCAAAGCGGTTCCAGACCGGCATAGATTGGCACGAGGGATCGCGGTTCGCAGTCATCGTTGAACAAACGAGGCACAGGCGAACGGTGGGCATGGAGGTCATTGGACACTCCTTTTCCGCTGTTTGCGAGGTTCCCATGTCACGCCAGGACGCCCTGCTCAAGCTGTACCAGCGACTTCTCACACAGCGCGATGCACTGTGTAAGCAGCTCGATTGCGACATCTCCCACGCCGGAGATGGTTGCGAGGGGCTGGGGGACTCCGCCGATATCGCGTGCGACGATGTGGAGCGGGAGCTGAGTACGCAGTTGGCCTCGCTGGAGAGTCGCGAGCTGGGCCGGATCGAGGCAGCCCTCGAAGCCCTTCGCGCCGGGCGTTACGGCACGTGTGATGACTGCGAAACGGCGATCCCCATCAACCGGTTGCAGGCGGTGCCGTACTCCACCACGTGCATCGACTGCCAGCGGACGGAAGAGCGCGGAGGCCGCAAACGCGGTGTTCGCGAGAACTGGGCCACAGCCTGTCGTGATGAGGCCCGGAAGCATGATCTCGAGACGAACCTCGAAAACCTGAGCATCCCGGTCGAACACTAAGACCGGACTTGTGGGAGCTCCTCCCATTACAGAACGGGCAAGGATTCCCTGATGGAAAAACGCAGACCACTCTTGGTGGGTACGGCTGTGATGCTATGCGTCGTGGCGGCGGTCTTGGCGTTGCCGGGGATCTCGATTCACCGAGCGCGGGCTCAGGCACCCACCACTAGCCGCTCGCGCGATGTCCTGCCTCGCGGATCACTCGACGAAGCGGGCGAGCAGCTTGCTCGCATCGCCGCTCATGTCCGGCACGCGGTCGTCCATATCGAGAGCCATCGTGACAACCGTCGCGGCGGCACGATCGAAGAGACTGGCTCCGGCATCATCATGCGGAGTACCCGCTCGACCCAGCTCTTCGTCGTCACGAACCGCCATGTCATCCAGGGAGCCACTCCCAAGCGGATTCAAATCAAGCTGCACGATGGGCAAGTCATCACTCCGCAGAGTGTGATTGAAGACTCCCCGACCGATGTGGCCGTGCTGTTGCTGAGCGAGACGAACTTAAGTTCAGCGGGCTGGGGCGACAGCGATAATCTGGATATCGGACATATGGTCCTGGCGATGGGAAGTCCGTTTGGGCTGAGCCAGTCAGTGACCCTGGGGATTATCAGTGCCAAGGGGCGGCGGTCGTTGATCCTGGGTGAGAAGGGCGATGATGTCATCAACCAGGACTTTTTGCAGACCGATGCGGCGATTAATCCCGGTAATAGCGGCGGGCCGCTGATCGACCTGCAAGGCCGGGTCATCGGCATCAACACGGCGATCGCCTCGCAAGGCGGCGGCAACGAGGGGATTGGCTTCAGCATCCCCAGCACCCTCGCCCGACGGGTCGTCGATCAGCTCCTGGAACACGGCCACGTCCAGCGGGCCTTTCTGGGCGTGCGACTCGACGAAGAGTTCGACACGGCTGCGGCGCAGCGGATCCACCTGACCCGGCTTCAGGGGGCGCGGGTGATTCAGGTTTACACCGACACTCCAGCGGAGGTGGCGGGCCTGCGGGTCGACGATGTGGTCCTGACTTTCGATGGGCAGGAGATTGAAGACCAGAGTCACCTGATTCACTTAGTCAGCTTGACCCCGGTCAACAAAGTGGTCCGCATGAAGGTTCTGCGGGCCGGTTCCACGGTGACTGTCGATGTGCGGCTCACCGAGCGGAAGCCGAACACCACGAGCCAGACGGAACCTCCTTCCCCGCTCAAGATCAACGAGTTTGATGAACGCCGCGTGCGCCCGAGCGGACTCTCGGTCCACAAGCTCGACGAGTCGTTGGCGGTTCAGATTGGGATTCACGCCGGTATCCGAGGGGTCGTCGTGACTCGGTGCGAGCAGACTGGGGGTCTCGATTCGCTCCATCTCTACGACGTGATCGAAGAGGCTGGGCGGCATCCAGTTCGCGAGGTGACTGACCTTGAAGCGGCCATCGATAGCACGCCAGGCCCGCTCCTGCTCAAGGTTTCTCGCGTGGTCGCAGGCCGTTCCCAGTCGCGGCTCGTCGTTTGGCACCCCTCGGAGGCGGGCCGGTTTGACTGATCGCGTGGACAGTGATCTCCTCTTTTTTTTACGAAAGACTGGAGATGGGTGCCGGGGACGCGTTACCTTTCATCAACGACAGCGACTTCCGGCCATTCCTTCATTCTCCGGTCTAGGGTCGCCGTTCACGATTCCGATTGCAAAGGTTCCAGTGTCATGAGCGACGAATTCGCCGAAAAGCCGTGCCCCGACTGCAACGAGATGGTCCGCCCGAACTCCGTTCGCTGCTGGAACTGCGGCGGATTCATGAAGAAAGAGATGGCTGTCAAGTATCAGCAGATGCAGATGAACCCGAAGCCGCTCGGCTATCTGGACATCGCCGAATCTGACCTGAAGGCCCTGCCTCTGGCGGGGGACGATGGCGATGACTTCGAACTGTCAATCCCGATGACGCAGTCGATGGCCTTTACGATTCCGCCGATGGCCCCCTCGAGTGGACAGGTCCGCATCGAGCCGCCGGCGGATACCTCGGAGATCCCCTCGATGGCAATCTCGCCGCTCATGCCGCCCAACATGGCCGCAGTGGCCGAGGGACTCTCCCCTTTGCCATCGTTCACCGAGGGGCAGCCCACCTCGAAGTCGGAACGCCCCAAGTCCGAGGACGACACCTTCTTTGACATGGTGAAAGAGGAGAGTGCGGAAACCATCCGCCGTAAGAAGCAGCGACCGGTCGTCGGCGGCGTCCGCACAGCCACCGGCGGCTTCATCATCTACTGTCCGTACGGCTGCCGGTTCGAGGTCAAGGAGGCTCATCGCGGCATGCAGGGGAAATGTCCCCGCTGCAAGGCCCCGTTCATCGTCCCGATCGACCCGCCCGACTTCTCGGCCAGCAAGAAGGCCGAAGCCGCCACGACCGCTCCGACCGGTCCCGCCGATTCCGCCGGCGGGTTCTCCGGCTGGCTCAAGGACTTCCACTTGCACGCGGTTGCTCCCGACAAGCTCAAGCTCAAAGCCGACAGCTTGTTGAAGGAGTTCGCGGAATACGATATCGGTTTCTCCGCCGAGCAGATGCTGATCGTCAATAGTGCCAAGAGGGGGGGCAGCGGACTCTTCGGCGGGGGCGGCGACAAGAAGAAGACCGAAGCCCGCGACGCCATGCTCCTGCACCTCAAGGAGGGCAAGCAGCTCGCCGAACTCGCCGTCACCGACAAGCAGACCTTCACAGCCGATCAAGTCCGCCAGCTGCGCGTCGTTCAACCGGTCACCAACCGGGCCGACTCGCTCTTTGCCGGTATTCCGATCTTCGGAGCGGGCCGAATCGCCGTGATGATGCCGTATTCGGATGACCCCAAGGCCCTTCCGCAATACCTGTCGTTCACGATCACCGAGTTTCGGGCCTTCGCGGCTGCACTCCAGCAACATTACGGCATGGAGAACTTCGGAGGCGAATGCGGGGCCCCGTTGGTCGATGCTTACGATGAGCCTGTCTGCACTTCCACGAACGCGACGATCCGCGTGCTGAAGCACCTCGACTACTACAAGGCCGATCCGACGATCAAGCTGGCCCCCGTGGGCCACCAGTGCGGATCGTGCAAGCTGACGATCAGCGAAGCGGGCGTCGCCAAGGACAAACTCGGCGGCAAAGATGGCAAGGCGATGGCCAAACAAAAGTGCCCCAAGTGCCAGCAAAAAATGGGGGACAACCCCCTGCTGAACTTCGCCCCCGAAGCACCTCCGGCAGCGAGCAAGTAGTCAGCGGCCAATGATCAGTAATCGGAGGTCACTCGCGTCGGGGGGCGGCGTGTGACTCTTAGTCATCCAAGGTCAGTAAGCTGCGAGGCTGTTGTTAGTCTTCAGTTCACTCCCCGAGCTTTCAGCGGTCAGCTTTCAGCAATCAGCCAGCACTTCCTCCGGCTCCCCTCTTCCCCCTCTCCCGGGGCGGCTAATATCTCGATTCAGGCTCGGTATCGCGCGAACCTCTCCTGAACGGTCGGTGTCTCCCGTTCAGATGGTTCGTTCAAAGGATGTTTTGCTCAACGGCCCGGTGTGTTAATCGCATCGGTTTGACACTCGGCCTCCCCTTTCCCGGGGGACTCGGAATCGGGCTTCATTACAGACCGAGTCCCGAATCGTTTACCATTCGAGGGCCATTGGCTTGAAAGCCGCGCTCAATCCGAGCACCCCTCATTCACTCCGTTTTCAGGAATCGCATGGATCCGTTGGAATCTCGCATTCGAGATTATCTGCAAGGGCCGGCTTACAAGCCGCTCAAGTTCGCACAGCTCGCCAAGAAGGTGGGCATTCGTCAAGAGAATGTGGAGGCCCTGGATGACCTCCTGCACCGCATGTTGGCGGAAGGGGCGATTCAGATCGCCGAGTCGGGCCGCATCGAGAGCCGCAAAAAGTCGGGCGGGATCACCGGGACAGTCCGCAAGACCTCGGTCGGGGACGGGTACGTGACCCCCGGCCCGAACTCCGAGCCCAAGGTGGTCGGGGACATTATCGTCTTCTCGGAAGACATGCGTGATGCGCAGGACAAGGACGAAGTCCTCGTTCGCCTGACCGGAAAGAAGCGACACGGCGACCAGCACATCGGTGTCGTCGAGAAGGTACTCAAGCGGGCCACCACAATCTTCGTGGGCACTTACGGCGAGGACGCCCACGGTGGGTATGTCCGCATTGATGGTCGGCAGTTCCCCGAAGCGGTGGCCCTCGATGACCCGGAAGCGGGCGGTGTGCGACCCGGCGACAAGGTCGTCGTTGAAATGTTGCGGTTCCCGACAGCTCGCCGTGCGGGCGAAGCGGTGCTGAAGCAGCGGCTCGGGTCGGCGACCGATATTGGAGTCGATACGATCTCGGTGATTCATGAGTTCGGGCTGCCGACGGAGTTCCCCGAGGAGGTTCTGGAAGAGTCCCGCGCGGTGGCCTTGGCCTTCGACGATACTGATCTGGCGGGACGAGAAGACCTGACGGAGACGACGATCATCACGATCGATCCGGTCGATGCTCGCGACTTTGACGATGCGATCTCGCTCGATAAACACAAGGACGGAACCTGGACCCTCGGCGTGCATATCGCCGATGTGTCACATTTCGTAGCGGATGGATCAGCCCTCGACATCGAGGCCCGATCGCGCGGCAACAGCATCTACCTGCCGGGGCGCGTTCTGCCGATGCTTCCCGAGATCCTGTCGAATGGGCTGGCCAGCCTGCAAGCCGACCGGATTCGGTTCACGATGTCGGCCTTCATCGACTTTGGTTCCGATGGCCAAGTCATCAAGACTCGCTTCAGCAACAGTGCCATCCGCGTCAAGCACCGGTTCGCCTATGAACAGGTCACGCAACTCATCCACGGCCCGAAGAAGCGCCCCGAGGAACTGCCCAAAGAGGTCTGGGATCTCGTCTGGAAAATGAAGGAACTGGCCAAGGTGCTCCGCGCCCGCCGCTTTGAGCAGGGGGCCATCAATCTGGAACTGAGCGAGGTCAAGATCGACCTCGACCGCGATGGGCGGATGACTGGAGCGCATCTCGTCGAGGGCGATGAGAGCCATCAGATGATCGAGGAGTTCATGCTAGCGGCCAACATCGCGGTCGCTCGCCGACTGGCCGAGGCGGGCTTGCTCTTCCCGCGACGGGTCCATCCGGAGCCCGCTCCGCAGCGGCTGCAAATCTTGCAGGATTTTATCAAGGCGATCGGCCTCAAGATCCCGCAGTTGCGGTCGCAAGCGGATATGCAGGAGCTGCTCAAGAAGGTCCACGGGACGCCGCAAGAGTACGCCGTGAATTTCGCCTTGCTGCGAAGTTTTAAGCAAGCGACCTACGCCACACGCGATGAGGGGCACTACGCCCTCGCGACGCCCGACTACTGCCACTTCACGAGCCCGATCCGGCGATATCCGGACTTCGTGATCCATCGCCAACTCAAGCAAGTCCTCGCCAAGAAGCCCAAACGCGAGGGGTTCACGACCGAGTACCTCGATACAGTCTGTGACCACTGCTCGCAAACCGAACGCCGCGCAGCCGACGCCGAACGGGCCTTGTCGCAGATGAAGCTCTTGCTGTTCCTCAAGGACAAAGTCGGCCTGCGGATGGAGGCCATGATCACCGGCGTCGACCGCTACGGATTCTTTGCCCGCGGCATCGAGATCCCCGCGGAGGGACTGGTCCATACCGAAACGCTCCCCGGTCCCGAGAGCTACGAATACGACCGCTCGGGGCAAAAGCTCATCGGTCGCAAATCCGGTCGGACCTTCCAGCTCGGCGACCGCGTCATGGTCGAGATCGCCAAAGTCGACCCCGGACGACGATCTCTCGATTTCGTGCTGGTTAGCGGAACGAAGAAGCACGGTCGCAAACCGGACGGGGACGCCAAGCATCCGCCCGGGAAGAAGAAGGGCAAACGCCCCGAAGCCGAGGCTGCTCCCGCAAAGAAGAGTCCCCGGAAGCGATCTCGTTGA
>JAYSVZ010000751.1:0-9747 GCA_043718305.1 Planctomycetota bacterium
GAACAAATTCGATCGATCTCCCCGACGGGTGGCACGCGGCACTTGCCAGCTCTGGAACTCGCCTTGAAACTCAACCCGGACGTGATTTTTTTGTTAACCGACGGAATCGAATCGAGTCTCGATGCCGGTGAGATGGAGTCCCTCAAAAACCGCAACCGCCAAGGCACCCGCATCCACTGCATCGAGTTCGGTCGCGGCCCTCAAGTGCGGAGTCCCAATGGCCAATCGACGGGGAACTTTCTGATGAAGCTCGCCGAACAGCACAGTGGGAAGTACACCTATCGCGACATGAAGACCTTCGCACCCGGGAGAACATTCGAGACGCCCCGACTGGATCAAGTGGCCCCCTGAGAAACCCACTCCCGGCAAGCCACGGGGACTTGGTCTCTACGACCTGGCGGGTGGCCTGGCAGTTCTGGGCCTGTTGATTCTGCTCTTGGTTCCCGCAGCCATGACTCAAGGCCCCAGGCCTTTGATCGTGTTCGGTCTCAGCTTGGTTGGCTTGGGAATCGCCATGGCCATCATTCATTACGGGATGGCCAGGTTATAGACCCCGGTTTTCGCCGGGTTCGTTGCACTGGGTCTGGGCCTGCTGCATCGCCTGGGCCAGTTGGGAGAGGGCGGGGAGGGCGACGTTGACTGCCTCAAAGAACGGGCGGAGGTGGTCCTCTTCAAACCGCCGCGCGGCCCCGTCGTTCCACAAATCGCGAGCTGTGCCCCATGCGAGCTGAAGTTGTTGTGCAGCTTCCTGGAGGCGGCCGCTGGCGGCGATCACGTTTCCAGGTTGCACGAGATTCCTCCCGGCTTAAAAATCAAGCTTCGCCTGAGGAGGCTGGTGTTGGGATGTGCTTCTTGAAGGCCGGACTCGTGTCAATCACGTAGTCTCGCACGAGAGCCTGGTCGAAATCGTAGACCGCCACAAAATCGGCCAATTGATCGCGGTCGGTCTTCCGCATTTCGCCGCATTCGATCAGTTCAAAGACGATCCGACCAAAGTCGTCGGTCGACTTAACGCCCCAGTGATGAAAGACCGTTTTGGTCAGCATCCCAAACTTCTTCAGACCCATCTCGCGGACCCCATCGAGCAGTTCGGGACCACTGATGTGCGCGGTATCGTCCTCGGGGCTTTGGCTCGTCCGCTTCAGTCGCTCCTGAGTGAATTGGAGCGCATCAAAGACAAACCGGTAAGCATCCGGATGGAACTTCAAGCGTGTCGGACGCGACCTGCTTGTGAGGGCCATGAGAATCTTCCGCCGTGGGTTGGAGTGAAGCCCTCCAGTCCAGAGAGCCTTCACAACTATACACCGAGAGTTCGACAGAAGAAAAGGGGCACTTTGGTGAGTTCGTGATTGACGAGGTCCAGAAACTAGTCCGCCACTGCGGAATTGAAGCATCACCCGGCGCGTTCGTCGCCATGCCTCCCTCATCCGCCCCAACGGGGCAGCTACAAATCAGCCTGGGGCAGAGCGACCCCCGGGAGCGTCGCCCCAGGTCGCGGAGTCCTCCACATTGGTCGCCGCTCCGGGAGTGGGACTTCGGACCATCCCGACGGACGGAGCGGCGGCGGGCCAATCCGGCGATTGGAAATGGGATTCTTTCGGAATTGTCACGATGACTTCGGAACGCATCATCGCTTCAAGTCACCGGTGAGTGATGAACCGATTCGGATCTGTCGCGCGGTTCCCACCACTCTTCATCATGCAGTCGGCACGCTCGCCCGGCCACGAATTTGGCATCCCACGCCGTTGGTGATCGGGAACTTCCGCGGTAGCGGACTAGGGTGCAAGGCGACAAGAGGTTACGGAGGCAGGCTCACCTTGGTAATCCTTCATTTTCCTGCGTCACCCAGACGCCCGAAGCAGTGCCTGGGCCACCCTGCACACCGCCAATCAGCTCGCGGAGCCGTGCATCGCGTGAGAGGGACCACAGCGACAGCTCCTGCAAGTGCGCGTTCTCGGCAGGTTCACGGCGCGAGGCTTCAAACCGCTCTTCGAGCACCTTCAGCTTGGAACGGGTGACTTCGACTTCGTGTTCGTCTTTCAGTTCCATGGAATCACCTCCAACCCCTCCGCCACTGCGGAGTCGATGTGTTCGTCGAGTTGGAAGCGGATCGTCCTACCCATTCGCCGCCGCCAGTTTCTCAGCGAGTGGCGAAACCGACGACTGGCGCAAGCGAGTCACGAGATCCGACTCGGCCTGCATCTCACGCTGAATCTCATCGCGGTGGTCCCAGTCGTACGCCAGCGCGGCGTAGACATCCGCCATCGTCAGTCGATCTCGTTCTGCGTCCAACTTGTGTTGGCCACCTTGGGGAGTGGCGGCGTCTTTGGCGGCTGGATCACCGGGTACGATCACCCGCCGCTTGCCGGGATGCGCAGTGATCGCCGACTCCCGGAGGTCGAGCCGCAAGTCCGCCTGTCACGACTCTTCAGCCGGACCGTGACAGGCCCCGTGAACTCAACTACTCAATCAAATCCCGCAAATGAAAATGGTGCTTCCCGAGCTTGCCGCCGTAGTTTCCGGCGGTGACTTGCTTCAGGCCCGGCACTGCGCAGGCGGCGTGGAGCCCCTGGCGCATGGCGGTCTTTACGAGGTCGAACGTCTCACCATCGACGACCAGTTCATAGACCGCGTTGGCACCGGCTGGGAGTTCGGTCTTTACGATCGGGATCAGCGTGGCACAGAACGCCTCGTTGGTGCTGGCTTTGAGCTTCTTGTATTGCGAACCAATCTTGCTGCCGGACCGCACGATCCCGCCGGGGAAGGGGAGGATCACCCCCGGGACCGCACTCATCGCATCGCTCGCAGCTTCCGCAGCGGCCAGGGCAGCGGCTTGGGTCTCGCCGCACAGCAACAGATTCCCACCCGCGACGCCGGTGAAGGTGCCGAATTTGTCATCGCAGACGAACTCCCCATCCATGCAGGGGATCCGCCACATCCGCTGCTCGCCGATCTTCTTGGACGACTGAAACCCATCCCCGAAGAACCGCAAGTTGCCGCCGACGGCGATCCGCTTTTCCTTGGGACAGGTTGGAACACCGTTAAAACAAGCGGTCGTGGGACAGGTCAGGATTGTCTGTCCGATGCGGTTCGAGACCGCCAGCGAGAGCGCATCGCGGCTAAAGGCAAACGCCATCACCGTCGCCCCCGGGCGGCCATCCGGAGTTTCTTCAGAGGACAGAATCCGCTCGATCGAGGCCTCCACATCGCAGCCGATGACACTCGTCGCGTTGCCGCAAAACTCGTTGGCCGCGACAATCGCCCACCGCTCAGAGGCAGCGGTCACGATGAGCCGCGTCCCCGACATTCCGAACGCCTCGGCAAAGGTGTCGACGATCTCCACGCCACGCAGTTGCATCTTCCGTCCGTTCGGTGAGTCGAGTGTTGGAGTCCAGCCTTTAGGCTGTTTCGGATAACACGAGTGGTCCGCCAACTTGAACTCGTGGGGTGAGCCTCGCCAGCCCATGCAGGACGGCAGAATTCTTACGAATTCTGCTACGGTTCTAGTGGCTCTCGGCGGCACAGAACTTCGCGTACGCCACATCGTCCATGAGAGCGTCAACCTCTGCCGGGTTGGCCAACTCGACTTGGATCATCCACCCCTGTCCGTAGGGATCAGTCGACAGCACAGCGAGATCCCCTTCCAGGGCGGCATTGGCACTTTTCACAGTCCCCGTGATCGGCGAGTAAAGGTCACTCGCGGCCTTCACGCTCTCGACGACCCCGAAGATTTGCTTCGCCTTGAGGGCCTTGCCGACACCGGGAAGTTCGACGTAGGTCAGGTCGGTCAGTTCCTTCACGGCGAAGGCGCTGATCCCGATCGTGGCGATGGTTCCCTCGCGGCGGACCCACTCGTGCGTTTCGGCGAACCGCAACCCGGCTTCACTCGACATCGTTGTCTCCTCTGAGCTTGAATGGCATTCGCAGACAGCCTGAAGGCTGAACTCCCACGGGGTCTATCCGCAGCAGGCTCCGCCCTCGGGCGTGGTCCCTTGTTCGTTCTCGATCTCCGTAATCTGCTCCAGACGGCGCTGGTGCCGGCCCCCCTCAAACTCGGTGCGGACCCACAGCTCAACAATCCGGCTCAGCAGACGCTCGCCGAGCATGTCCGCTGAAAGGCACATCACGTTGGCGTTATTGTGTCGGCGACTGGCCTCAGCCGTCACATCATCATGGCAGGTGACAGCCCGCACGCCCCGGTATTTGTTGGCGGCTATACTCATCCCAAGGCCGGTCCCGCAGATCAAGATCCCGCGGTCGGCTGTGCCGTTTGACACAGCCCCGGCGACCTTCGAGGCGTAGACGGGGTAATCGACGGGGGCCGTTTCCTCCGGCCCCATATCGACGACCTCGTGGCCGAGGCCCCGTAGTTGTTCGAGGATCAGGCCCTTGACCCGAACCCCTCGATGATCACTTCCAATCGCGATGCGCAATCCCATGTCCCACTCGTTCTCTCAAACGTCTGAAATCACCCGTTCGACCCAATGCTCAAGGCATTCACGAATTTGGTCTCGACATTCGGCGTAAACCGTATGGTCCCCACCGATCGGGTCGGCGATGTCCGCCCCGTCGAGACAAATCCCTTCGACCTTTTCCGCGAACTCTGGAAAGGCCTGCACCACTACCGATCGATGCCGATCGGTCATCGTGAGAACACGGTCGGCCCAAGCCACCAACTGGTCCGTAACCGGCTGGCTGGTATGGTCAGACAGGTCGATCCCCTCATCCTCCAGGATCGACAACGTCTCGCGACTGGCCGGAGCCCCCGGTGTGGAGGCAACCCCCGCTGACGCGACAAGGTAACCTCGACCGGCCAACTCCGACTCGCTGCATTCTAGCCGCTCACAGAGCAGTCTGCGAAACAGTCCCTCGGCCAGCGGACTGCGGCAGGTGTTTCCGGTGCAGACGAAGAGCGTTAGCTTCGCCATCAAGCGATGAATTTGCTCCCCAGAGTAGGCTCCAGGCTTCGTAATTACGGGGGTCGCTTTATCCGCAACACGCACCACAGTCGCGACTTGGGGATTGCGAACAAACCCCGCATTGACGATCAGACTGACTTGCTCCCCCCACGTTTGGGCTAACTCCAGTCCGTCCGCTGCGTTCCAGCTCTTTCCCTGCGGAGCTGGGACCGGAACGACTAACAGCGGTTCCCGCTGAGCCCGGGCGAGGGTTTGCTGAAGCGGATGTCCGAACGAGCCGCACCGCAGAGCCTGTGCCGAATAGTGCTCGGCGAGGGCCGCAGCGATGGGTGGACCGGTCCATGGACCACGCGCATCGAACTCGACCACGATCGGCCCGGGCCAAGCTCGTCGGACGAGGCGTTCCGCCATGGCCGGAACCGCTTCGACGAAGTCGGCCAGTTGCTCGTAATGGGCCAGGCAAAGCACCGGCTCCACTCCGATCGAACGCCCCAGAGTGATCAGTTTCCGGACCGCACTGTCCTGAATCGCCGACACGGCCAGCACGTAACCCGTTTCACACGGGAGGCCCACAACGCTGTCTTCACGGGTCGCTTCCAGCACTTCCGCTGCAATCGCGCGGTGATCGCCAGAACCGGGAAAATCGATCACTCGGGTCATGCGGAGTTCTATCGAGGCCGAGCGATCAGCTTCCCATTTGGAAGCCGATCCCAACGAATGTCGTTACTGAGCGTGAGCTGCGGGCTTCAGGCCCTTCTTGAAACCACCGAAACTGAATCCGGACGGTTGATAATCCCCGACCAGATCGACATTGGCCTTCTCCGGGATCTTGTCTTCCATCCCGATGGCCCAGAAGGTGGCGTTCACAAGGAGTCGCCGCAGCCCTTCGCTTTGCAAGTCGGTGGCCGCGCCCATGGTGGTTGTGAAGACGCGGGAGGTCTTCCCAGACTCCCCGGTATAGCTCTTGGTCCAGGCGACCGGCATCATGGGGCTATTCTTCTCACCTTCGAGCGGAGGATCTTGCGGCGTCATCCCGGTCAACACCTGCCCCATCACCAGCGGGACGCAGCCGTCCGGCTGCGGCAGGCGAACACCGTACACATCCGATGGTCCCCAGATGTCGCCCGACTTGATTCCGCGAAGGATCGGGTGGGTCGTCTGGTTCTCGGGGATAATTCCGAGCGTGCTCTGCCGTCCATGTTGTCCATGGTGGCTGATCCAGGTTTCCCCCAGCACCGACCGGCCAAACCCCTGGGTCGGGTCATGCTGCCAACTATACTTCGGGTAGGCCGAAGACTTGCTCAGGTTGAACGCATGCGTCGCCGTGCGGAGGCCGATCACCGGCTTCCCCGCCTCAACGAAGTCCACAATGTGCTTCATCTGATCATCCGGCAGATCGCGAAACCGCGTCGCGATGATCATCAGGTCAGCTGCGTCCAGCGCCTCGAGCCCGGGGATATTGTTGTTCCGGTTCGGGTCGATTTCGGCGGTATCCGGGTTCACGGCGAACAGCACAGTGCAGTGGAAGCCATGTCGCTCGGCGAGAATCTTGCCGAGTTGGGGCAGGGCCTCTTCCGAGCGGTACTCTTCGTCGCCGCTGACGAGGACGACTTTTTTGCCATGCCCGAGGCCCTCTTTGCCTTCATACACGACCCATAGCGGGTCGGCTTGTACGAAGGTCGAAGAGAGGCCCATCCAGGCCAACGCCAGTGATCCCAAGATTTTCCGCAGCATGACACGCTCTGTCAGAACAGACACCCAGCGCCACCCATCCCGAGGCCCGTTGCCCGCGAGATGGAACTCCCCATCACAGTGAACGTTCCGAGGTCGAACGTCAAGCCTATCGAGAGTTTCCGCCCCTTCCACATGTGTGCATGACGAAAGTCGGCAGGCCATTCTACCAAGGTGAACCCCGATCAACGTGGGGGCCGTCCGCCGCTGGTCCGTCCTCCATGCCGGAGGATTTTCTCCCCTGTTCTCAATCAGTGTGTTCCGTGGTTCTCCATCGGTATTCTTTATTGGGGGCTCAATCATTCAGACTTCTTCCACGACTTCTTCTCATGGGAGGTAAAATGCATGTCACCGATCTGGCGGTCAATCAGTGGCTTGGAATTGGTTTGGCCCCCGAAGGTAGTTCGCATCAGTTGGAACTCCCCGACAATCCCGGTCTCCATAATTACGTCGGAACGGTACACGCCAGCGTACTGTTCGCATTGGCCGAGGCATGCAGCGGGGAGTTCTTGATCCAGCAACTCAGCGAGCGACACGCTGAGACATTCGCGGTCCTACGGACTTCGAGCACCAAGTTTCGCAAACCGGGACTGGGGATGCTGAAGGCCCAAGCTCGGTTTCAGTCGACAGAGCCCCCCCCGCTCCTTCATGATCTCGACACGCGGGGCCGCACCATCGTGGCGATCGACGTGGAAGTCATCGACTCCGCCCAGACCGTTGTCATGACGGGGCAGTTCGACTGGTTCTTGCAACGACAACATGCGGAGTAGCAGTCACACTATGCACACTTCTCAAAGGCCGAATGACCGTAGCCTCGGATGGCGACTTCCCGTACTCGGGTGGATGGGAGGCGTGCTGGCTGGCCTGTGCTTCGGTGCGTTGGCCTCAGCTCAAGACACCTTGCAAGTGCCCGCTGACCAGCCGGGCTACACGAAAACTGTGGCCCC
Source organism: Planctomycetota bacterium (assembly GCA_043718305.1). Lineage (GTDB taxonomy): Bacteria > Planctomycetota > Planctomycetia > Planctomycetales > Planctomycetaceae > TH-plancto1. The sequence goes on from JAYSVZ010000751.1 coordinate 7,598, forward strand.
CTTCTTCAAGAAGTATTGCGCGGAGTGCCACGATGGCGACAAACCCGAAGGGGAGTTTGCCCTTGATGCGAAGCGGCTCGTGAATGACTTTGGCGATCCCGGCTCGCGCTCAAAATGGCGGGAGATCGTCAACGTCCTCAACTCCCACGAGATGCCGCCAGAAAAAGAGACGCAGCCTTCCGAAGCTGAAGTGGCTGCGGTCGTCGACTGGATCACCGCGCAGACGGTGCGAGCGGAGTTGATTCTCCGCGAGCGAACAGTGGTCATGCGGCGGCTGAACCGCAGCGAGTACCGCAACACGATTCGCGACCTGATCGGTGTCGACTTCAATACCGAGGGGTTCCCGCAGGATCCACCAGCGGGCGGGTTCGACAACAACGGCGGGGCGCTGACGCTCTCGCCGTTGCATGTCGAGTTGTACCTGCAAGCGGCCCAGCAGATTCTCGACCGGGCGCTGGTCGAGGGAGACCGCCCGGCCTCCGTGAAGTGGCGGTTCGAGCCGAAGGCCGGAGCGATGGACCGCACTCGCAAACGCCTTGACGACAAGAACAACCCCATCGTCAACGGCAACAACAACACGCAAGAGGGGGAGTGGGTCGTCATCCACCACAACTCGTGGGACAAGAGCGTCGGGGCGCGGGACTTCCGCGTGCCGGTGGCGGGAAACTATGCCATCCGCGTGCAGGCCGCCGGACGAACGCCGACGCATGAGCAGGTGATCGCCACTGCCGAAAAGTTCCTGGCCCACCGTCGTGATGAGCAGGACGCCAAGAACCCGGCGGGCAAGAAGTACACCCAGATCGGGTACGAGCGTGACCTGGATCACTTTAAGCAGGACCGCATGTATGAGTATGGCCCGCCGCGCGTGAAGCTCACGCTGCAACTCGGACCGCTGCCGCGTACGTTGGCCGAGTTCGATGCCGATGGCACTCCGAACAAGCCCAAGGTCCACGAGTTTCAGGCCCGCTTCACCACCGAGTCCGCCGGGGTCGGGTTCGAGTACGCGTACTCGATCCCCCGCGTGCTGGAGAACCAATGGATGCAGAGCCACGAAAACTTCGCCCGGCCCGAGCTGCTCATCAGTTGGTTCGAGGTCGAAGGCCCACTGTACGACGCCTGGCCGCCGACCTCACACGCCGGGATCCTGTTCCCGTCCCCGCTCGCGAAAACGAACGAGACGAAGTACGTCCGCGAGGTGCTGACGAAGTTCATGACGCGGGCCTTCCGCCGACCGGTGGAGCCATCCGAGGTCGACGCAAAGCTGGCTCTGTTCACAGCCAATCGCCAGGGGAAGAGCCTCGTCGAGGCCATCAAGCTCCCGTTGATCGGCGTGCTGACGAGTCCGCACTTTCTGTACTTGGTGGAGAGGAAACCGTTGAGCGATGAGCGTTTAGGGTTGAGCGAAAGAGGAGGGAAATCACCGTCCTCCCCCTCTGGCCCTCAACGCTCAACCCTCAACGCTCAACGTTCCCCCGCAACCATCAACCATCAACCCTCCCCGCTCTCCCCCCACGAACTCGCCTCCCGGCTCTCCTACTTCCTCTGGTCCTCTATGCCGGATGACGAACTGCTGTCACTCGCAGCTTCTGGGAAGCTGAGCGATCCGAAGATTCGGGAGTCCCAAGTCGACCGCCTGCTGGCCGACCCGCGTGCGGAGTCGTTCGTCGAGAACTTCGCCGGGCAGTGGTTGGGGCTGCGCGATGTCGGGAACAACCCGCCCGCCGAGGACTTGTATCCGCAGTACGACCGGCATCTGGAGACCTCGATGGTCGGCGAGTCGGAGGCGTACTTCGCGGAGTTCCTCCAGCACGATCTCGATGCCCGGCAGATGATCAAGTCGGACTTCGTGACGATCAACGAACGTCTGGCCCGGTTCTATGGCATCCCCGGTGTGCAGGGCGACCAGTTCCGGCGCGTGGCGGTTCCAGCGGGGGTCCATCGCGGCGGCATCGTGACGCAGGCGTCGATCCTGACCACCACCTCGAACGGGACGCGGACCTCACCGGTGAAGCGCGGGACATGGGTGCTCAAGACCCTGCTCGGCACTGACCCCGGCCTCCCCGTCGCCAACGCGGGCGAGATCGCTCCCAAGGTGCCCGGCATCGACAAGGCCACCGTCCGCAAACGCCTCGAAATCCACCGCGAGCTCC
>JAYSVZ010000752.1:0-3205 GCA_043718305.1 Planctomycetota bacterium
ACCAACCGCCTGGGCGAAGTCCCCGCCGAACGCCCCCTCCGCCCCGGCGACCTGCACCACACCCTGTTCCACGTCCTGGGAATCGACCCCGATGTCAGCTTCCTGAACCACGCCGGTCGCCCCGTTCCGGCCATCGATCATGGCGAAGTGATTCGAGAACTGGTGTGAGGTTGTGAGACCGCTTTGCCTGCGTAGCTACCTTCGCCAGAAGGTGGGCGAATCAGTGAGGACAATGTCGTTGCGAGTGATCCTTGCGGGGGATGTTTGACTGGTCCGGACATGTGATCCGGTCGCCCACGTTCTGGCGAACGTGGCTACGGGATGTGTAGCTACCTTCGCCAGAAGGTGGGCGAATGAGTGTGGACATTGTCGTTGCGAGTGATCCTTGCAGGGGATGTTTGACTGGTCCGAACATGTGATCCGGTCGCCCACGTTCTGGCGAACGTGGCTACGGGATGCGTCAGAATCGACCCCGATGTCAGCTTCCCCGGTCGCCCCGTCCCGGCCATCGATCATGGTGAGGTGATTCGAGAACTGGTGTGAATTCGCAGTGGAGATCAGTCGCCCAGACGCTCCATATAGTGGGGTTCCACTGGCGCGGTCCTTGAATCGCCAGTGCTGAGACGCCCGGCCACTGGATGGACGGTTTCTGGCCGTATCACGCTTCAAGACACTGGCGGTCCAGAGCGACCGCCCGTGGCACGCTGCGGGCTTTAGTTCTTCGACGTTGGGCACCTGGCTTTAGGCGACGGCAGCGGGATATTGAAAGACTGGAGTTTCAACAACGCGCACGGGAGCCTTTTGTTCCCACACAATTTGCTGTAACCGTTCCACCGTGTCGGGTGAGAAGAACCGCTCGCCGGTGCGCAACGACACGCGTGCAGGCACGTTTTCGACGACCACAAACCGACCAGCAACTTGCAGCGTATACGTGACGTTCTGCTGGACAAATTCTTCTTCCGATGATTCAGCAACCATCTCCACTTCTCCTGTGCTTGAAGTCAGTCCATTCGTCCGGGTCGGGTGGGTACGCGGTGATGATCTTGATCAAAGGCCGCGACGGATGGCTGCATTGAATGTGAATCGGTCGACCGGTGGTTGTGAAGCCCAACACCAAGCAACTCGGGCCGTACTTGTCGTTCGGATAGTCTTCGATGACCTCCCCGTTCGCAATGGCTTCGCGGAGCTCTTGGACCGCGATGCGGCGCAAAGTCGTCTGATCGACCGCATGTTGCGAGTACTCGAAATCGCCGGAGGCCACTTTTGTCCGGATTGCGTCGATGAGTGCCATCGACCTATCGTAGCCCGATCGGGATGACACGACAACGACTCATCCGCCAACACATCGAGTTTCCCGACACTGACGGCCGAAACGATGACAACAGTGGCACCCGGCGCTGCGGCGAATCCGCTGCCACGGTAGGTTAGGCTCCGGGCAATCGCTTATCGGCCGGGTGTTGCGCCATATCCCCTTCTCCCATGCTCATTGCTTAATCGGGTGCACAGTGTTACCGCACTTTGAACACTTGCTATCTCCGGGGCTGGATGAGTACCAAGTGTACCCGCATTTCCCGCAGACGAACTTGTACCGATCCGCCATCATCGGACTCTGGTCGACGTGCGTAGTGTCTCGCGTGGTACACAGGAAAACCGTGTCGAGCATAGACTCGCTCTTCCTCATCGAGCATCCTCCGGTGTGAATGGTGTCACTTGCCGTACTCTCACGCTTCGTTGACGGTTCCCCAACGCGAGAAACCCCAATCACTAAACTTGGCTTCGTCGATGATCTCGAATTTGTACCCGTCAAGATGGATCGGATATCCCATCTGCTTCAGGCCCCACGAACTTCGTGCGTGTTGAGCGAACTCGCTGCCCCCCATTCTACGGAGGTCTCCATAGCCCCAGTTAGGGCCGTTCAAGCAGTCGGGAGACACGACTGCAAACCACGCGTTCAGATTGTCAGCGGAGATTGTGAACGTATGCATGCCGCCGAGCCTCCCCAGTGTTGTCAGCCGAACCGCCTAACAGTCTCAGGCTACAGAGTGCAGACTTGCATCGTCTAGACACTGGAGGCTGCTGATCCCCATTGACTTTCAGTTTCGCACAAAAATCGCCGGTTGCAAGACATTTCCATTGAGAAATCCGGCGATGTCAGTTTCGTGTTAGGCAGCGTGCAGCCTAACTCCAATAGCACTGCGTGCTGCTTATCACGCTATCCCTGCTGCAGAGGGTGACAAGCATGACAACCCAGGCCATTGGGGAAGTCGCTCAGACTCCGGGCCAAGACTCACCCTTGGAGATCGCGAAGCGCCGGGTGCCACGGGCGGTCGCTTTGGACCGCCAGTGTTTTCGCGTGACACTCACCTCCCCCTGATCGGCCACCGCAAGACCATTCGGAACGCGGGCACGTTCCTGACGCTTTGGGAAGGGCGTGGTTGAGGCTCACCGTCTCCCGTCCACACTCGACACGCCCTTCGAAGACTCAGGACCGTGCCATCCAGTGCCGCTCACTCCACGGCTTCCGCCTGAACCGCCGTTTCCGCTCGCATCTCGTCCATCAGTGGCCAGAGGATGTCGACATCGTCCTTGAAGATGTCGCCGATCAGGACATCGGTCACGAAGCCCTTCAGGTGCGGATGCCGCTTCACGAAGCGACCGAAGCTGAAGCCGTCGTAGAATTCGCAGACGAGGCGACGCATGCGGTCCATCCCGGCCACGTACTCGGGTTCCCAGCGACCGAGTTGAGCAGCGGAGGTGTCACCCATTGCGATGCCATCGGCGACGGCATCAGCTGCCATCTGGCCGGACTTGAGAGCGAGTAAGACGCCGGAGGAGTAGAGCGGATCGAGGACCCCAAAGGCATCGCCGACCAGCACCCAGCCATTGCCCGCCGCCTTCTTGGCGCGGTAGGAATACTCCTTCTCGGCGCGGAAGATGTCACAGCGCGTGGCACCTTCCAAACGAGGTTGCACGCCGGGGCACTTGGCGACTTCTTCGAAGTAGACCGTCTCAAGTCCTTCGACTCGCGATCGCGGAACAGGTACTCGTGCGACGCCACGACTCCGACCGACACGATGTCGTCGTGCAGCGGGATGTACCAGAACCAGCCCTGTTTGCCCTGCACCTGGATGACGACGGTGGCCCCTTCGTCATGCCCCGTGTCGCGGAAGGCACCCTTCCAGTAGGTCCAGACCGCCGCCTTCTT
>JAYSVZ010000753.1:0-9722 GCA_043718305.1 Planctomycetota bacterium
ACGCTGGCCAGCACGCCCAGGTGCGGCATCATGAAGATGCTGTCCTTAGCGATCTCGGTGAACCCCTCCGGCTCGAAGGCGTCGATCATCATCAGGGCGGTCTGCTCCATGCGCGGGGTATGCGACAAGACCCCGCCATTATTTCGAGGACACTGGTGGATTCGAGTGTGGGACTGGCACAATCAGCACTTACTGCGCACAGACCAACATTGACATGAAATGCACATGCGAATGGACGTGCGTGATTTCATGAATTTGGAACACTTGTGTCAAAAACACCGCCTGCAATATTTGCGGTACTCAAAAGAGGTTTGATAGCCAGAACTGCACAATGGGGGATTGACCAGTCGCCACATTAAGTGTCGATTCAGAGGGCTGAAGTCATACGACTTCAGCCCTCTGAATCCTCGCGAGTCTTGCTACCCACTCACGCCATTGGGGGGGGAGTGGCGTCTGTCATTTCAATTCTCGCGAAGAATAGCACCCTGTCACCGATTGCGCCACAGGACTCGATCCGAGATCCCCAGCTTCGCTTGAACCTTCGCGATCTCTGCGCGGAACCGCCGGGCGTCTTCGGGGTAGCCCTTGGTCGGTTTCAGATCGGGCAGGTGTTCTCGCCAGAAGCGATTGAACCGCTCCATGGCCACCTCGCGCAGATACTTCGAGAGGATGGAGGCGGCGGCTGTGGGGAGGTACTCCTCGGCGCGGACCTGGAAGCGGACTTCGCCGCCGCGCAGGGTGTATCGGCTGCGCTGGGCGGTCTCTTCGAGGCGGGGGATGAAGAGTTCGTCGAAGACCTCGCTGAGGAGCGCTGCGTACTGATTGCGTCCGCCATGTTTGTCGCAGACCGCCAGGGTGGGCACCGCGTCGGCGGGCCAGACCTGTTCGAGAAGCCGCAGCGTGGTGCGGGAGAGGACGATCCCTTTGCTGTCAGTCTGGTCGCATTCGGTGTTGAAACGCGGCGTTTCGACGAGGTCGCTGCGGAGAGCCGCGATCCGGATGCCGGTCTTTGCCAGGGTCTCCCGGAGTTGGCCCGCCAGCTCTTCGACATGGCTCCGACTGGCCACCAGGGGCAGCGCGAGAGGTTCGCCGCGGAGCCACGGTTCGCCGCCCTCGGGAGCGAGGGGCGACCCGGTCAACTGCTGGACCAATTCTGACCAGTCACCGGGGATGGGGCCGATTTGACCCAGCAGGGCGAGGGCGCTCGTTTCGAGCACGGCCAGTCCCTTACCGGGGCAGTAAACGCGCTTGGAATCCGCGATCCACAGGCGGGTGCCATTGACCGAGGAGTCGCGATCGACCGCCGTGCTGAGCGCGGAATAGAGGTCCACCTCAGCCGGTTTCTTGGGCAGATCCCAAGCTGTGGCGCTGACCACGAGGGGGCCCAGGTTCGGCCCCAGACCGGCCTCGTCGGTGCCGATCCAGCGTCCCGCTGGCAGACCGCTGGTAATGGCGTGGGGCATGGTGCAAGCCGTCTGGTCCGATGCGGAGTCTCAGTCGCGGAGCGACTGAGCTACAACTTCTCCATCCAGACATCCATGCACTTGCTATCGGGCATCCCGGTGCCGTGCGTCTCGCCGCCCATCAGTTGGCATGAATTCATGCCGTAGCTGATGAAGAGCATTCCCGAGGGGAGTTCGTCCCCCTTGGCGGCTTTGATCGGGACGATCATCTCGCCGATGTCGCTCCAGACGCGAACGCGGTCCCCCTCGGCCAAGCTCAACCGCTGCATATCGGCGGGGTTCACCTGAAGCGTGCCGATTTCATCGAGGTATTCGTCCGTGTACTTCCCCTCGTTCAGGGCGGTCCCCTGACGACTGGTGCGACCGGGGATGATGATGAACGTCTCGGGCATCGGAGCGACTCTCCTGACTACGGGATCATCTTCTTGACGAGTTCAGCGAGAACCGACCCGACCCCCGCGAAGACGGTCGGTTGCACCTGCACGGAGCCATCGATCGCCCCGTTGACCAGGGTGAGTCTGAAGGTCACGAGATCGTCGTCGCCGGTCATGGCCTTGAGGGCCATCTGCCGCCACTCCATATTCTTGAGAATCCCCAACGCATCGTCCGGCTTTTGGGTTCGCCCCTCGGCCCTCTCGTTTCTGGCAGGCTGTTCTTCATTGGCCCGTGCCGGATCGCGGGTGAGGCCGGTGTTTTGCAGGATCTGGAGCAGGTCGAAATCCTTGACCGACATGAAGGCATCGGTCACTTCCAGCGTCTTCTTCGCATGAAACTGGATGTCGACCAAGTGCTCAAGGGCCTTGGGTTCACCGGTCGTGGCCAGGGTGGCCAGAGCCTTCAGGCGATCGAGGCTTCCCTCGCCCGTGGCAAAGCCGAGGAAGGCTGGCCCCGCCGCGACGTAGACCGTTCCATCGCCGCCATAGAAGTCGAGGAGCAACTTCGGGGGGTTGGCGGTCTTAAAGGTGTGAAAGTGGATCTCGCCATCGGTCTCGGTCTTCACCTGGCTCGACCAACCCGCGCGGACCTTGCCCAGGTTGGTGACGATCGTTTCCATCTGCGTTCGAATGTCAGCCGTCCGGAAACCGAGCAGGAAGGTGTGCTTCCCCTCGGAACTCGGTGCGATGTCGTGATAGGCATCAACCACACCAAGATTGAGTCCCGCATCGAGAGCCTGGATCCCCGCTTCGGAGAGCGCGATGCGGGCCGCCTTCTCATCGAACGAGAGATCGGCCTCTTCGCTGATCCGCTGCTTCAGGACGGCGGGCGAGAGCTTGTAGACCTCGCGGGCATTCTTAATGGTCGATTCCGACAGCGGCAGCAGGAGGCGCATGCTGAAGACCGCATTTTCGGGAACCGGGTAGCTCCCAAACACGCTCTTTCCCGTCGCGGCAGCGGCGACCCACTTACCGAACTCCGTGTCGGGGTGTGCCGTCCAGTGCGACTTGCCGGTGCCGACAGCCGTGATCTGGTCGGTTTTCCAAGACATCGAGAGCTCTTTGGTCCCGGCAAAAATTTCGCCGAACATCTCAATCTGCTGAACCAGCATCAGCTTGCGAAGGTTGAAAGCCTCTTCGGTTTCCTTGGTGTTCTTTTTAAGAAGCTCCAGGCGATTGGCCTTGATCTTCTGGAACGCCGAGAGCCGCAAGGGAGTTTCTTCGGGAGAGCCCAGGCTGTAGAAGAACAGATCCTGACCATCGGCCAGTTGGTCCTTGAAGAGGGTGATCGGAGTGACCGCATCGGCGGGTGCATCGGCCTCGACCTTGGGAGCGATCGTCCCATAGGTGTTGTCTTTGGACAGACGCATCCAGCCCATCGCGATGATTTCACCGCTGAGGCGGTAAAACGACTTGGTTTTGTCGCCTCGGACCGCATCGACATCGATCCCCGCGTCGACGAGATTGTCGTCAATAAAAACGACCTTGATCTTCACGGGAACGCGGATCACCTTCCGGAGACCGTGTTTGTCGTCGAATCGGAAGCTGATGCCGACGGGCAATTTGTCGTCCACGCCGACCAGGAACGGCTCGATGCTGTCCTTAATCTTCTTTTGAAAGAGACCGGGCTGTTTCCCCTGCTTGGCGACGAGGAACTCCAAGTCCGCAATCAATTCGCTGCCGCTGCGCATCCCCACATGCAGTTCTGGGTCCGCCGCCTGGACAGGCGACAAGGAGAGCACCAGCCCGAGCAGCACCGCGAACATCCACCATCTAGCCATTTGAGCGACTCCGTTCGATCGATCGGCAGGCCGAATTCACCGAATTGCGCCCCCTGCCCCGACCATTGTCTGCGAAGAGGATAGGCAAAGACTACAAACAGGGCAACTTACGATTGCCCGGTTGGTCAAATTCTTCGGCGAGATCGACCAGATCCATTTTTCCCCGGCCAGCCCCATTTCTGCCGCGGGCGAAAACGAAGCCCGCGACCGACTTGGCATCGGCTGCTCTGGCGTTGATACTGGTCGGTGTCTTCTCACTTCCGGCAGGGGCCACTTGTGTCCGATGAGTCCTCGAATTCCCCGGTCCTGCTTGGCGAACGTGTGGCCTTTACCGGAACGCTCGCCTCCATGACGCATGCCCAGGCGGCAGCCCTCGTCGAACAGCAGGGTGGTCTGGCCTCCGAACATGTGAGCCGTCAAACGACGATGCTCGTCGTCGGCGAGGAAGGGTGGCCCCTCGACGAGGACGGCCAGCCGAGCGTGAAACTGCTGCAAGTCGAGAAGCTGCGTGGTGATGGGGCGGCGATCCGTGTTCTCAACGAGTCGGAGTGGTTGCAAGCGGTCGGACTCGAGGAGCGAACCCAGGCCGCGCGGCTCTACACGCCCGCGATGCTGAGCGGGCTGCTCAAGGTGTCGGTCCATCTGATTCGTGGATGGGAGCGGATCGGGCTGATTCGGGCCGTGAAACGCGTCTTTCGGCTGCCGTATTTCGACCTGCAGGAGGTGCAGAGTGCGCGGCGGCTGAGTGAACTCCTGTCTGCGGGGGTTTCACAGCGCGAGCTGGAACAGAGCTTGCGGTCGCTGCCGACGGTGATTCGCGGTGATCAACGGCCCTTCGAGCAGTTGGAGATCCTGGCTCGCGGCGAACGTGTGGTCGTCAAGGACCGGCATGGATTGCTCGTGCCGACCACTCGGCAGCGACTCTTTGGGTTCGACGAAGTGTCGCCACCCGCCCCATCGAAACCGGTGCGAGTCCCCTTTCAATTGAAGCTCGATCGAGCCGAGACAGCTCCCTTTCGAGCGGCCGAGGAGTGGTTTGCCGAGGGCTGTCGCCTGTATGACGACGCAGCCCTGAGCGAATCGGTCGAGGCGTTCCGTATGGCCCTCATGACCGGCCCGCCGACCGCCGAGCGGCAGTTTCATCTGGCCGAGGCGCTGGCCCGCGTCGATAACCCTAGGGGAGCCCTGGAGCGGTTCTACGCCACAGTCGAACTGGACCACGACTATCTGGAGGCTTGGACCCAGATCGGGAGCCTGCATCGCGAGATCGGAGAGTCGGACGCCGCGCTGATGGCGTTCGATGTCGCTCTGGAAATCCACCCCGACTACCCGGATGCCGTCCTGCAAAAAGGGGAAACCCTGGCGGAACTCGGTCGCGGCGACGAGGCTGTCAAACTTTGGAAACAGTATCTGACGTTTGATTCGCGAGGCCCCTGGGCCGATTTGGCCCGCCAGCGACTGGAGACCTGGGAACGCTAGAGCACAGCGGAATTGAAGCATCACCCGACGCGATCGCCGCCTCGTTTCCCTCTTCCGCCCCGAAGGGGCAGTCACAAACCAGCCTGGGGCAGAGCGACCCACGGGAGCGCCGCCCCAGGTCTCAGAGTTCAAACAGTCTCAGCCCTGAAAGGGCGAAACAGATCTGGTCGCCCGATGTGCCGCCCTTTCAGGGCTTGCCGAAGAACAGACTTGTTACCCAGGGCCACGCCGGCAACGCCCTGGGCTGGTATGTCGGTGCCCCTTCGGGGCGGAAGCAGGGAGCATTCACGGGATGGGGGGCGAAGCGACTCGGACTCTGGCTTTGGTGATGTGGGACTTCCACGGTGGCGGGCTAGCACGACAGTCGGGGGCGGTGGCTTCCGGGCCTGGTCCGGCACCGGCAAGTACCTCACAACCCGAAATGTCGCAACCAGTTCCGACGACGATTCGGAAAGAAGCCTTGCCCGCATCTGGATCTGCGCGTATGCTCATATGAGATAAACACCATTCCGTAAGGGACGGCACACGTCGTGGCACTGACTGATATTGATCGACGACTGCTCAAGCAGTGCCTGGCAAAAACGTCGGGTGCCTGGAAAGACTTCGTCGACCGGTTTATTGGACTGTTTGTCCATGTGATTCGGCACACCGCTCATGCCCGCAGCATCAAGATCGGCAACGACGATCTCGATGACTTATGCTCCGAGGTCTTTATCCGTCTAATTGAGCACGATTTCGCAGTATTAAGGCGGTTTCGGGGGCAAAGTTCGCTGGCGACCTACCTGACCGTGGTGGCCCGGCGAATCGTGGTCAAAGAGATGATCCGCCGCCGAAAATCCGAAGCGTGGGGCCATGTCGAGGCGCACGGGGCCGCTCTCGAATCAGCGGGCGAGCAAGTGCCGATCGCGTCCTCGGAAACGGTCGAAGAGATCGCGATCCTCCTGGAACACTTGCCCCACCTCGATGCCCAAGTGGTCCGGAAGTTCCACCTCGAAGGCAAGACCTACCGCGAGATCAGCTCGGAAATCGGCATCCCCGAGAACTCGATTGGCCCCACACTGACGCGGGCCAGGGAGAAGCTGAAGCAATTACGGGTGTCCGTCGAGTAAGCCTGGAACACCCAATTCGCCAGTTATTCCGGTCGTAGGTGCTGATCTGCGGAAGTGGTCGGCCAGAAACCTCAAAACCTCGGAATGGTTCGGTTGACGAAGAATCGGGACCGATTAAGATTCAGGACTCGCCAACACGAGACATGGGGTGGTAGCTCAATTGGTTAGAGCACCGGACTGTCGATCCGGAGGTTGCGGGTTCGAGTCCCGTCCGCCTCGCTTCAGAGCCTCATTCGCAAACCCTGCGAATGAGGCTTTTTTCTTGGGTTTTACGCGGTCTTTGTCGCTCAACTGACCGTGCGTTTATTCATCTGGCCTTGCTGATGCGTAGACCGCAAATGACACAGGCCAAGGTCTCTTGTAATGGCTCCAGGCAGTGTGTGCATCACAAAAGTCGGCAGCCGCCAAGTCCTGCCCCCTCTCCCCCGCAATCGGCGGGATTGACAGGGAAGACTTCATTGCGGGGGAGAGGGGGCAGAGAGAGACCGGCTGCTTACTTTTGTGATGCACACACCTCCAGGCATAGTGACAGGCGAGTTTGTAGTCACAGGAAAGATTCTCGGCGATGCTCACGAACTCTGCTGTACTTGGAGAATGACGACTCTGCCCCTCGAACTTCAGGATATGGTCGAGCACTCCGGCGACGCTCCCGTGCGAGTCGTCGATCCCCGGACACAGCGGGTCTACGTGTTGATTGCCGACGAGCAGTTTGATCGCTTGCGATCGTTGCTCGACATGGAACCGTTGTCGCTGGATCAACAGCGAATCGCCCTCGTTGATGCGGGCCAACGTGCGGGTTGGGACGACCCTGAGATGGATGTTTACGACAACTACGATGCCCACAAGCCTCAGCCATGATGAACGTTTTTCGCAGTGAAGTCGTATTGGTCGACTACCCCGACACAGACCGCACGGGGTCGAAAGTCCGCCCGTGTATCGTGGTCCAAAATGATGGGGACAATCGTCGTCTCGATGACACGATCGTCGTGCTGATGACGAGTAAGACCCGATTCGTGCCGGGGACTCCCACCGAGTTGTTGATCGAGGCTCAGTCGCCCGCTGGCCAACAAGCGGGATTGATTTTCGATTCCGCAGTGCAGGGACAAAACCTGTTGACGATCGACCGCAGCTTCATCCGTCGGAAGATCGGCACCATTCCCGCCACGACGATGGCCGAGGTCGATGGCTGCCTGAAGCAGCTTTGGCTTTGAAGTAGTCCAGAACATTCATCGCTCTCACATGACCTATCGTGTGAAACTTTGGCAAATATCAGCAGCAGCGCTGCATCATACGGTTGGCCAACGTGAATGGTTTGGAGACAATCGCGGACTGATCGTTGTCACGGGTTGAGGATGCTCCATGCTACGCCGATTGATTTGCGGACTCTGTGTTGTGCTGTCCCTTGCAGGTCGCGGACTCACGGCGGACGACCACATCCGTCAACTCCAGACTTCCGCCATCGAAAAGGGGGCTGCGGCCTTCGGTCATTGGGGGCTGACCTCGGGCAATTACATGGAGTGGGGAACGCACTCCAATCGGCTGATCCCGGTCTACACGTTCGGCACCAAGGGGGCCGGGCCGGGGATCGATCTCAATCACTATGCAGGCGAGAAGAGCCTTTACCGCGATCCGGCCAAGGTCATGGCCCTCTATGGTTATCCCAGCGAAGGGAGCGTCGACCCGACCGCCGACTGGATCGACCAAACGAACATCTACGACATTCAAAAGGCCGCTCTCAAGGCCGGTCGCAAGCACATCTTCCTCGTCGTGTTCGATGGCATGGACTGGCAGACGACCCAGGCTGCCGCGATCTACCAGCAGCGGAAGGTGGCCTACACGAAAGGCCGTGGCACGGGCCTCCATTTCCAGGACTACACCGCGGGCGGCACGACGCAGTTCGCCGCAATGGTCACCAGTCCGCATAACACTGGGACCAAGGTCAACGTTGATTCGCAAACCGTCTTAAACCCGGGAGGTACTCAGCGGGGCGGTTACGCCCCGACACTGGGTGGCCGGACACCCTGGGCGATCGCGCCGAACAACGAATACCCGACTTCACGCAATGAGAAAACACCCCCGGTCCATGCCTACACCGATTCATCGAGTTCGGCCTCCAGCATGACCGCCGGGATCAAGACTTATAATAATGCGGTCAACGTGGATGTTACTGGCACACCCGTCAAGACGATCGCTCATGAAGCCCAGCAGGCCGGTTATCGGATCGGCGTCGTGACCAGCGTCCCGATCAGCCATGCGACACCGGCTGCGACCTATGCCCATAATGTGGATCGTGACGATTACCAGGATCTGACTCGTGACATGATTGGACGGCCATCGATCAGCCACCCCGAGCAGCCGCTGCCGGGTGTCGACGTGTTAATCGGAGCCGGGTTTGGCGAGAAGCGAAAGCGAGAACCCAAGCCCGAGGAAGAGGCTCAGGGAAAGAACTTTGTGGAGGGGAATTCGACCCTGACCGATGAGGACTTGCAGGCGATCGATGTCACCCACGGAGGAACGTACCGCGTTGCCTTGCGAACCAAAGGGAAGAACGGCAGCGAACATCTCCTGGCACAGGCCCAGCTCGCTGCCGAGAAGGGGGAACGCCTGTTTGGCTTCTTCGGCGGCCCCGGCGGGCACTTGCCGTTCCGCACTGCCGATGGGGATTTCAATCCGCCAGTCGGGCGGAAGAAGACCGCCGAAACCTACACTCCCGCCGTTATTGCCGAGAACCCCACCCTGGCCGAGATGACCACAGCCGCTCTGACCGTCCTGGAAAAGCGAGAGCAAAACTTCTGGATCATGGTCGAAGCGGGCGATGTCGACTGGGCCAACCACGACAACAACATCGACTGCTCGATCGGTGCGGTCATCAGCGGCGACGATGCCGTGAAGGTCATCACCAACTGGGTCGAGAAGCATAGCAACTGGAATGAATCACTGCTGATTGTCACCGCTGACCACGGGCACTACTTGGTGCTCGACAAGCCGGAATTGCTGATCCCGCCTGCGGAGTAGTCAGCGTGGCCTGGCCCCGTTTTCTGTACCAGGGGTTATGAGAGGTGGGGTTGTGGGGTTTGGGCGGAGCCCGATGGCCCGTTGGAGGGCTGGGGCTGATGCATTCGCTGGCGCGGCAGTGCGGGCTGATTGAGGCGATCGATCGCCATGTGCAGTTGTAGTTTCACTTTCCGTATCATGAATCCGATCATGTGCTTAATATTGATTATAACGCGATGACGGATGGCAAGTGTTTGGAAGACCTCGAACTCAAACGCGGCGACGAAGCCTATCTCAACGCGCTGGGCACCACCCGAATTCCCGACCCCGCATCCCCTGCCAGATCATTAATACGGGGCGACGCATTATCGATCGCCTGCTGGCCTGGAATGATTCGCAACCCGTCTTCTGGCGGATGGTCGAAGTCCTGAAGTTATAACGTCAGTGCCCGAACACTCGTCA
>JAYSVZ010000754.1:0-3197 GCA_043718305.1 Planctomycetota bacterium
ATCCGAATGATGATAACTACGCCGAGGATAATCTCGCCGAAAGCGCGGAGATGTTCTATCTCTTCATGACATCGGGCGATGTGTTCGGCCTTCCTCCGATGGACATCGACGGACTCGATCAGAACCTGATCGGTGACACGGACGGCGACGGGAACCCAGAGTTCCTTGATGGATGGGGGAAGCCTTTGTATTTCTACAACTGGCCGACCCGGCTCTTTAAGGCAGATGGTCTCATCTATACGGCGTCCGATCACGCCAACGCCTCGATCCTCGTGGAGGGAATGCCCCCCTCGATCAATGGGATCGTGAGTCCGCCCACCTCCGACCGGCTCCGCGTCACCATGATGTTCCGCGATCCCGATGACAACAGCAGCCGGCTCTCCAAGATGCGTGATCGTCAATCGCAGCTGCGGTGGTTTGGCGTCGATTATAACCTGAATGGTTCTGCGCCGCTGGAGCGGAGTTTCGGTTTCAACTTCTACCACGACCGCGATAGCTATCACGTTCCGCTGATCGTCTCCTCGGGCCAGGACTACGGCTTAGGGATGAATCTGCCCAACGATACAACGACGGGCTTTAGCCGCTTGGGTCAAGTTACCAACGCCAACGAACTGGCCGACAACCTCTCCAACCGTCAGAAAGGGCCGCGATGACACCCTCTCGTGTGAACCGCCGCCGCTCTCTGACGCGGCCCAGCTTCTCTACTCAACTGCGAACTGGTTTCACTCTCGTGGAACTGCTCGTCTCGATCACGATCTTCGTGGTTCTAGCGACGGTCTCGCTCTCGGCCTTCAAGACTTCGCCGCGCGACAAGGTCAACTCCGGGGCGCGGCAGATTCAGGCTGTGTTTAACGGGGCCAAGAGCCGAGCTGCGAAGGCCGGTGAGCCGCGCGGCGTGCGGTTCGTGCTCGACCCCGTGAATCGCCATGTGGTTTCGGCCCTCCAGTATGTCGGTCCGGGTGGATACCACACGGGGACGGTACGAGTGCAGATTGCTCCATCCGATCGCGAGCCAATTGCTCCGAATGCACTTCGTCCGATTTGCCGGATCGTTTGCAACGAGGGAGGCGAATGGGATTCACTTTTCAACGAGGGGCTCCTGAACGCGAACGCCCAGATTCGTATTCCCGCTGATCACACCGGGCGGTGGTACAGCATCACCATCACCGACTTCGCCAATGGCATTGCATCATTGCACCAAGTGCCCGTGGGTGCGGAATGGGATCCGGATCCGTCTTGGGACACGGCGGTTTTCCCATCCCCTGCCGCAACGCCGACATACCAGTTTCGTCCTCGGGGTTCGCGAATCGTGGGCACGCCCGCCAATCCTCGATCGTCACCGGCACCTGCTGGCGGACCTTATCAGTATTCGAACTCAACTCCGATCCCCTATCTGCTGCGATTGTCATCCCAGCCGCTCCCGAACACGACCCCCATCAACCTTCCCGCTGGGATCGTGATCGACTTGGACGGCTGCCAAGTCCCCGCCGGTTGGCGGCTCCGCGAGGATACCAATAACGATGGCACACTCGACCCCGGTGAAGACATCAACGGGAACGGACGGCTCGACTTGGCGGGAGCTTATGCTCCGGACTTTCCGGATGCTGCGGGCCCTCATGAACTCGATCTGATGTTCGCTCCCAACGGCACCTCGTACGGCGATACGTCCACGTACGGACCGCTCTACTTCACGATTGCCCACATTGATGATGCGGAGCTGGCCGATACGGTGCGGGCCATCAACGGAATCACGACCAACTTCCCTTACATGGTTCCGGGGGACTACGACATTTCCTACGGTGATATCGCCGACTACCCGAGCAAGGAACGAAAAGTCGTTGGCTTCTACCCGATGACCGGCACGGTGCTGATCGCCGAGGTCAATGGATTCGATCTCCCGCCCCCCCCAGCCATGCCCAACGATAACAACAAACTGGCGGACAACCCCTTCAGCTACGCCATCAGCGGAAAGGAAACGCCATGATCACCCGACCGCTGCCGATGAACGGACCGATCGTCCCGTCCCGCCGAGGTGCCACGCTAGTGGAAGTGCTGATGGCGCTGCTCGTCATGGCGATCGGCGTGACCTCGATCTTCACACTCTTCCCACTCTCGATCGTCCGCTCGATCCGGGCCAGCCAACTCACGAACGCCAAGATCGTCGAGAAGAACGCCGAAGAGATTATCCGCACCAGCCCCCAAATCATCACCGGGGCACCACAGTGGCAGCCGTTTACGCGGTATGGAACTTCCCCGAACTATTTGGAGTTCGGTGGCAACCCGAGCGATCGATGGGCATCTCCCAAGCCTCTGGCTGGAAATGTTCTGCCGAATACAAATCTGATCTATCGGATGGATGTCCCCCCCCCATTCAATGCATCCTCGCAAGTGTCGACGCAGTTCGAGCCGGTCTGGGAGCAGCAGTTTTTCTTCGGTCGAGAGCGCACGAATAGTGAAGGCGGTTATGTGAACAGTGACGAGTTCAACGATGGTGTCCCGCCGGCTGCAATGCCAAACCCAGCTCTTCAACTCACTGACGGAAACATCGTCTGGACAGCCTGCACCCTCAGCCCCTACCCCCCCGATCCAACGCAGTCTGTTTACCTCGTTGACCCTCTCGGCTGGTGGGAGTACAACGATCAAGGGTTGACGTTTGCTCGTGATCGATTCGGTGACATTAACGACACTCGTAACGAGACGCTTGACCGCATTCATTGCCAACTGACACGCGCCCAAGCCCAAGGGCTGTTCCAGTCTACCGATTCTCGGACCGCGCTGCTGGATGCCGAAGTTCCGGTCTCCATCGACTTGGTGAGCCCGCTCGCTCCTCGGGTGATCTTCGATTCGACTCGAGATCTGGTGACCACGCGGCAAGCGGGGGGGGAACTGGTGTTCCTCTCGGAGGATGGGCGGCGGTCTTATACCTTGCCGATCGATGTCCTTAACAGCAGCGGCTTGCCCGTCAACGAGGTGGCCATCGACCCGACGTTCGGATCACTCCCAGCCGACTTCGATACGGTTTCCCTCGGGGAAGTGGGCCAAGTCCGAATCGACTCCACGCAGTCGCGGTACTCCTGGATGATGACGGTCCGCCGCGAACGGGACGGGGACACCCACATTCAGGGGGTGGTCTTCTTCAATCGCGGCTACAACCCGCTCGATGAGGAAGCTGTGATCGCTGAGTTCCACGGCCCGGC
>JAYSVZ010000755.1:0-9670 GCA_043718305.1 Planctomycetota bacterium
CTTGCAGCCGATTCTCCCCAGCGGGAGAACCGGGTGACCCACGGAGGGATGACATGGCGCGTGACACCGTATTTCAGTCTGATGTTCTGGCAGATGAACCGCCGAAGGGGCCGCCTATCGCGACAGCCACGGGGAGCTTCAACCCCGACGATGACAGCTTCGATGAACACCTGCGGCCCACCCGGCTCGACCAAGTCGTCGGCCAGCGGAAGGTCGTTGGCCTGATCAAGATCATGCTCGACGCCTGCAAGAAGCGGGGCGACACCCTCGGGCATCTGCTCCTCGATGGTCCACCGGGGATCGGCAAGACGACGCTGGCGACAGTTATCCCCAAGGAACTCGGCGTCGAGCTGCAAATCGCGGCGGGCCCGGCGATCCAGGCTCCCAAGGACTTGTTGCCGTACCTGACCAATGCCTCGCACGGGTCGGTCTTGTTCATCGACGAGATTCACCGCTTGCCGCCCGCCGTCGAGGAGTTTCTCTACCCGGCGATGGAGGACTTCCGCATCGACATTGCCCTCGGCGATGGTCTCAATGCCCGCACGATCAATATGCAGCTCAAGCCGTTCACGGTCATCGGCGCGACGACCCGCTCCGGGATGCTGACGGCCCCGCTGCGCGATCGGTTCCCGTATCGAGAGCACCTCGACTTTTACGAGACGGAAGACCTGACCGAGATCGTGCGGCGGAATGCCAAGAAGTTGCGAACCTCGATTAGTGGGGAAGCGGCGCAGGAAATCGCACGGCGGAGCCAAGGGACGCCGCGCAAGGCGAACAATCTGCTGCTGCGAACCCGCGACTTTGCCACGCTTCAAGATCCGAATGGTCAGATTACCGATGTGATCGCGAAGGAGGCTCTCCAGATGCTGGAGATCGACCTGCTCGGGCTGGAACGGCAGGACCGACGTTATATGGAGACGCTCTATACCGTGTTCGCCGGAGGACCGGCGGGGCTGTCGTCGCTCGCTCATAGCATGAGCGTCCCGCCCGATACGCTCGAAGACGATGTGGAGCCGTTCCTGCTCCGGTCGGGCCTGATCCAGCGAACGCCGCGCGGTCGCGTGCTGACCGCCCAAGGCTACGGGCACATCGGCAAGGTCTACCCCGTGACCGGCATCCCGGGGGTGATTACGGGAGGGCAGCGGAAGCTGTTTTAAGAGCTGCGGTGATCACCGCCAGAATGGATGAGAAAGGGCCGCACGGGATCGCCCATGGTCGCGACCGAATAGAGCGACTCGATGACAACGAGGTGAACGATGCGTCTGGGACTCACGATTTCGATGGGACACTCCTGCGCGGGCCGTCGATTCCAGGACTGAAACGGCGACTGACACGAGAGAGATGGCCGCTGAACCCCAGCGGCCCAAGCCGAAAAGCAACCTTGCGGGCGAACGCCGTCGCCGACCCCAGCCGCCGACTTCCGATGATTACAATGGGATCGCGTACGATGTGGTACTCGCTGGATGGGATTCAAACACGAGCGTCGTTCAACTTCAAAGTGAATTGATGATGCCGCCAACAAAGTGCGATCACATCGAGATCATTCCGGATGACGTGTTGAATGGACCGTTGGCAAACGGACGTGCAGCACACTGGCAAACGGTCAATGAGTTCGTGACCCAATCTGGATTTGGATTCATGCGAATGCCGTTGACTTCCCCGAATAAACATGGCGTCCGTTTAGGGTCTCCAGACATCAACCGGGTGGAGCTGGTGAGCCTGTTGCTGCACGAGGAACCCTGCGTCTACGTACTCCACCAGATGCCCACTCCGCCAAGAGCCAGACTGGCTCGTCGGCGACCTCTCGACGAGTTCGAGCAGCGAAGTCTGGACGCTGTGCGCGAGGGGGCTGACCTTGCTTGGACTCCCGAGGCCCCGACGCGCATGTTCGGGGCGATCCGTGCGAAGGCAACCTGCCTTGAATGCCATCCGGGGACACAGGAGTATGATCTTCTGGGGGCCTTTTCCTATTACTTTGATGCACCCGTTTACGAGTTGAAATCGCCTTGGCGTGATCGTTAGGCTCGTGCTCCAGAGAGGGGTATACCCGGAAAACAATCCCGACGGCTTCAACGTGATCGTCATCCCCTGTGCGGGTGAAACAGAGGCTCGTCTAATGCAGGCGGCGGCAACACGGCTGGCCAGTGTGTCCTATTGCAGAATGAAAATCCGAAGCCACAACACAGCCTCGGGCTGCAAGCCAATGCACTGACGGGGGTAGAAACTAGATCGATCAGTGACGGGAAGTGGGCCGCAAGAAACTCAAAAAACGCAAGACCGAGGTCAGCTCTTCTTTTGCGTTTATTGAGTTTCTTGCGGCCTATTTCGACAACCAACTTGTCGGGAGGTTTCAACGGCCTGCACTGTATGCGCATGCGCGGGGCATGTCTGTCGAGGTTCATTGTGACAAACTGGCCAGCCGTGGCGGCGGCAAATGCGATCAGTGACCAAACGGGAGCCGCTCTGGTAGAATCTCCCCAGACCGTCGTGCGAGACCATCCCCTCACCACTCAACGTTCCCCATGTCACATCGCCTTTGGATCACTTTGCTGTGGGTTGCCTCGGTGGGCGTTGTCGTCGGGTGCTCGGGGGCGAAGCCCGTTGACCCGGCTCCAGCGGATGTTGCGGTCGTCCCGACGGCTCCCGGAGCGCCCGTTGCGGCGGCCCCGACGGTTCCGGTGGCGACCGCCGCCGACCCCGCCAAGCCCGAGACGAAGTGGATCGGCAACATCCCGTTCGATGTCTTCTACGACCAGCCGCTGACGATCGCGAGTGATGCCACGCCGATTGGTGGTGGCCCGCCGAGTGTTTCGCCGACACCCGGCGATGTGGCAATGACCAAGCCGAATGACCCAGCCACGCCGACCGAAGCGACACCCGCCGCAGCCCCTGCCGCAAGTGGCAAGCCCGATTGGGCCAAGGTGATCCCCGTCGAGCTGGCCATCGAAGTGGTCAAGATCGCCCGCTCGGACATCAATGCCAATATCCAAACGGTCCCCAAATACAACGCCGGGATGGAGGCCATCCGGACGAATGCCGCCTTGATCGGAATGATGTCGATCATCGTTGCGGAACATTCGGAGAAGGCCAACTGGCAGGCGAAGGCCAAGTTTGTTCGCGACCTGACCTATGCCATTCAGGGGAAGGCCACCGAAAAGGGAAGTGCCGGGCACAAGGCGACGCAGGAACTCTTCGAGCAAGTCACCACGATTCTCGATGGCGGCCCGCCAGCGAACAAGGAGGCGGCTGATTCCGTCCCCTACGTGGAAGTTGCCGACCGAGCCGAGATGATGAAGATCATCGAAAAAACGGTGAATGACCTCAAATCCAACATCGGCGACCCGAAGCGGATGAAGGATCAGGCCGATCCGGTCACCCGGCAACTCTCGATGCTGGCTGCTCTCGGCACGATGATGCTCGACGCGAGCTATGAGCATGCCGACAATCCGGAATACATTGGCTACTCGAACGCGTTTATCGACGGGGCCAAGGCCAGTCTGGAGTCGGTGAAGACCGATCGTTTCGATGGTTTCACCAGCGGACTGAGTAAGATGAACACAGCGTGTGGCGATTGCCACCCGAAGTTTAAGGAGGGTGATGGTGGGTGATCTCAAGATGTTGACCACGTGCTGCCAACTGGCACAATCGTTCCGATGGCTGGCAGCACTGCTGCTGGCTGTCGCTTCGCCGCTCATGGCCGAAACGATCCAGCTCAAATCGGGCCAAAAGGTCCAGGGCGAAATCCTCAAAGAGACCGAGTCCGAGGTCTACGTCGACATCGGCGTCGATGTCGTCAAGATCCCGCTCGACCGCATCCTGAACCGCGAAGCGGGCGATGGAGCGGGAGCTGCAACGGCCAAGGCCGGAGCGGGTGACGCCACGACGGACGATGTCTTCCGAACCGCTAACTTGCCCTTCAAGAGCGTCAAGGAGCTGGCCGAGGAGTACGGTGAAGGGGTGGTGCTGGTCGAGACGAGCAGCGGCCTGGGTAGTGGATTTATCATCAACGAGCGGGGGTACTGCGTCACGAACTATCACGTGGTCGAACGCGAAACACGGATCGCCGTCGTGATCTTCGACAAGACCCCCAGTGGTGACTTCGTGAAGCGGCGGATTCAGGAAGTCAAGATTCTGGCGATGAACCCGTACTGTGATCTGGCTCTGCTTCAGATCCCACCGGTGGAAGGGTTCCAGATCACGACGGTGGCGCTGGCACCCGATACGAATCAGAAGGAAGGGGACAGCGTCTTCGCGATCGGCAACCCGCTCGGCCTCGACCGCTCCGTGTCACAAGGGATCATCAGCACCCGCGCCCGCAACTTCGACGGCCTGACCTACATCCAGACGACCACTGAGATCAACCCCGGCAACAGCGGCGGCCCGCTCTTCAACTCACGAGGCGAAGTGATCGGCGTCACCAACATGAAGCTCCTCGGCGGCGAGGGCCTTGGCTTTGCGATCCCGATTAGCTACGTCAAACACTTCCTGCGAAACCGGGACGCGTTCGCCTTTGATGAAAAGAACCCGAACGCGGGGTATCGCTATCTCGACCCGCCTCGGCGGAAGAAGATGGAATCCCCACCGGGACTCTAAGGCTGCGTCTTTTCCACCCAGGGGCGGCGAGTCAAACTCCCATCCACAGGGAAGTCACGGCTTCGGCTGCCAATACCCATGCATGGCGCTGTGTCCTTCAGGCACTGACGTGATGATCTGAGCCTCGGACCCATCCTGGCGAGCGACAGACAACTGCATGACCCCACTGCCATCCGACCCGAACAAGATCCACTTTCCATCGGGCGACACTGCCGGGTGGTAGTGCCGTGTCGGGCCAGTGGAGTGCGTCAACTGTTGGCTGCCCCCTTCCAATCCGGCTCGCATCAGTTCAATCGACTCTCCCACTTGACGGGTGAAGTAGACGGACTGGCTGTCGTGAGACCAGACGGGGATATCGCTACTCTCACTATGAAAGTCCGGATGCTTGAGTTTCTCGACGACGCCTCGGTAGCCACCGCGGTCGGCCAGTTGTCGTAACTCTGTCCCATCGCGGCGAACCACATACGGATGGCAGTTGTAATGCTCGCCAGACACGAACAGCAACCACTTTCCATCGGGTGACCAAGCGGGGGCAAAGTTGAAGGGATGACCCGTTTCAATCCGCCGTTTGTCGCTACCATCCCGCTTTGAAATGTAGACTTGATAGTTCTCGTGATAGCTGATGAGTTGACCATCCGGAGAGGCACTGTAGCCATACGCGAACCCGGTCCCCGCGCCGGAAACATCGCGTTTGTGCCGACCGTCAAGATCCATCATGAAGGGCTTCGAGATCCCCTCGATCAACGGCGTAAACCCCCACCCGCTCCCATCTGGCAAGGAGAACAATCCCGTGTTGTAAGGACTCACCCGCTCGACTTGGGTCAGGTTGGTCACCTTTCCCGTCGAGAGCTCCAGCAAGCACGCGTCGGACAGCCACCCCTCCGTCATGCGAAAGGTTCTGTGCTCCCGTTCCCAGGCGGCATTCTCCGGACTTTCCCAGTGGCTGCCGATGATCGCGGTTTGTCCATCGGGAGACCACCCAGCGAACTGTGTCCAGGAATGGGGTTTGGTCGTCAGTTCTTCAGCCAGTCTTCGACGCCCAGTTCCATCGGCACTCACGACGCTGGCCCGACTCGTTTCCCAATTGAAGAATTGACCTCCCGGCAAGTCGTTTCGACTTTCGGTGTAGCCGATCAAGAGTCGGGGACGCGGCTCTGCGGAAAGGGCCATCGCACCAAACCCCAAGAACAAGGTCAACCGGGAAAGCGATCTCATCGCAGAAGTTCCTAACCAAAGGCAGTGAATGTCGGCCAGATTATCGAGTGGCTGGACGACTGTCCTGCCACTCTGTCGTCTGCCGTGTCTGGCCCGATTTTATGGCACAGATCTTTCGGCCCCACCGGGCCACGCCACCCAACCCCAGATCAAGCATCGACGAGGCGCTCACTATTCTCACTGCGTTTTCGTTTTTCGCTTCAGCGACCGCTCAATCGACATCCGTCACGATCCGCCTCGGAACGATGGGCGGAGGTGGGGGAAGTGTGGGGACCGAGAGCGCTGCACCCGGTCTGGTCAGGCTGAAGATGACCCCCAATGACAGCAGGGTTGCCGAGAGCGAACTGCCGCCGTAGCTGATCAGCGGGTGGGCGATCCCCTTCGGGGGGAGCATCGCCGTGGTGACCCCCACATTGATCGCCGCCTGGGTCACGAGTTGGCACAGCAGCGTCAGAGCCACCGTGTGCTCGAACGAATCTTTGGGCAACGGCTTCACCACCCGCAACCCGACCCACAACACTGCCAGCCACAGACCAGCCACGCCGAGGGTGCCGACGAGACCGAGTTCTTCACCGACCACCGAGAAGACGAAGTCGGTGTTCGCTTCGGGGAGGAAGCTGAGCTTCTGGTTCCCTTCGCCGAGGCCGGTGCCGTACCAGCCGCCGACGCCGAGCGTGGTGAGCGACTGCTGGACCTGGTACGGGGCATTTTCGAAGTCGGTCCATGTCGCCAGGAAGCCTTCGATTCGTCGCAGTTGATAAGGTTTCAGAACCAGCCAGATCGTCGCCACGGGAAGGATCACGGCCCCACCCACCACGAGCCGGCCCAGTGGCCAGCCTCGAAAGAACAAGGCCAGCAGAGTCCCCAGCGACAGGAAGACCGCCGCTCCCAAGTCGGGCTCAACAAGCGCCAACACGATCGCCACCGCGACCGGTCCCAGCAGTGTCACGGTGCCTGCCACGAACTCGCCACGTTTGAACCAGAGCCGGTCCATTCCCCACGCGAGCACGAGCGGAACCGCGATCTTTGTGAACTCCGTCGGTTGCAAAGCGACGCTTCCCAGCCGAATCCAGCGGCGAGAACCGTTGATCTTTGTCCCCAGTCCCGGGACCAGCACCGCAACCAACAGCACCACAGCCCCGCCGAAGATCCACGGTGCCGCCCGCTTCCAGAAGGCGGCTGGCATCAGCGACGCCGTACCGCCGACCAACATGCCAAAGACCAGGTACAAGGCCTGTTTCGAAAGATAGATCTCATCCGCCTTCGAAGGCCGGGCCGTCATACTCGCGCTGTACACCATCAACAGCCCGATGCACAGCAGGGCATAGATGAGCGAGGCGAGAACTTGACGGGAGAGGGCCATCGGTGAGGGAAGAAGGAAGGGGATAAAAATTCGAATTTCGAATTTCCACCGACGACCTACGGCGACCACTCGCGAATCGGCTCGATCCCCTCGACCGGTTCGATGTCGGTCGTACCCGGTGAAGACTTTGGTGCGGTCTCCTCGCCCAGGATCGCGCGCGTCAGAACCTCGGCGTAGAGTTGGTGCCCAGCGGCTGAAAGTTGCGGCGAGGTTCTCAAGAACAGTTCCTCGGCCTGTTCGGCTTCGCGAAACTCCTTCCAGGCGACGACCGCCGGAATCTCCCACTGGCGGCAAGCCGTCAGCACGCGTTTGAACGGATCGGGACTCGACCAACAGGCCTCTTTCGGAATCCCATTCACGGCCCGCGCTTCACGGGTCGGGCTGGCAGCGGGGCTGACTTGCCACGGCTTCGGAGCGGATGCCACGAGAAGTTTCACCCCCGCCCGGTCGCACATCTTCCGAATCGACAACAGCGGAGCGAGCGCGTTGTCGATCTCCTTCGATAGATCGGGCGCGTGGTCCGAAGTCCACAGGTAGCAGGCCGCCGGATCTCCGCGATCGGTGTCCGAGAGGGGAGTCCGCTGGTCCCAGAATTTGCTCAGTGCCGTCTCGGCCTGCTGCACAACGAGAAACTCATCGCACAACTTCTTACCCACCAGTTGCCCCGCCTTCCGGGCGGCGGGATGAATCGCCAGGATGGGATTGTCCTCGCGATCAAGCGTCACGAACCGCTGGATCGCCGCATCATCGAACACATCCGACATGTCGAAGTGCAGTACGATGAGATCGGGCTGCAAGGCCAGAATCCGGTGCCGCAGTTGAAGGGCAGCCTGCCGAGGGCAGTTGCCCGGCACCCCCGCGTTGATGACTTCGACTTCAGTTCGCATCTCATCAGAGAGCATCTGCTGCAACTGAGCGGAGTAAGTCTCACGGGCTGAGACCTCGGCGGCAAACGTCGTCTCA
Organism: Planctomycetota bacterium; assembly: GCA_043718305.1. Classification (GTDB taxonomy): domain Bacteria; phylum Planctomycetota; class Planctomycetia; order Planctomycetales; family Planctomycetaceae; genus TH-plancto1. The sequence goes on from JAYSVZ010000755.1 coordinate 8,135, forward strand.
TCCCCCAGGCATACGACCCGCAAGAGATGCGGCGGCTTGGGCAGGACTGGTTCCGGCCCGCGACAGCCGAAGCTGTTCGTTGTGATCTGGATGGGTTCACCGCCATCGGGTGGGGTGAGCGTGACCCTGACCAGTGGCAGCAGTTCGGTCCAGGTCGTCAAACTGGGAGCGAGCAATTGCTCCTCGACCGACAACGCCCCATGGCTTCGGGCGGCTGTGAGCGTACAACTCGCCTGATACCGATCGATGCGGAGGCCGACTTCGAGCGCGCAGAGACAGAACACGAGCAGAAACACTGCCGTGAGCAGACCGCGCAGACTCCGTCCCACCGATTGCCACATCGGACCACCATCGCGTCCTTCCGGCAGCGCCCGGAGAAGCCTTTCTCCGGGAGGCCGATTCTACGCCGGGTGGGGAAAACGGAGCAATAGGGGCCTGGCGGATGCGAAGGCCAGTCGCCCAAAACTCGCGACCGGCGGTTCCGGTTCACCGATTTGTTGACACTCCGAGTCGCAGCTGTCAGGAGTCCCGCCCGTCGATTCCCAGGCGTGAATCAAAACCCGCAAGAGTCGCTCTCCATCCGTGGTCCGGTTTGATTCAGTATGTCCTTAGAGAAATGCTGTCGCCATCATTTCTGCCGAGAGTATACCGCGACATAGTTCCCGTTCTCAGCTGACGACTCAAACGTATTCGGGTGCGCAGTTCCGGTCAGGTCGTACGCCACTTGCATTTGATCTTTCTCGGGGAAATCAAAGATTGCGAGAAACGTCTTGCCCGCGTTTGGGCCTGCAACTCCAACAATTCGCATCTGGTATGGCTTCTTTGTCGTGTCAGTTTCACATGTCCCCTGATCGACTTGGCCACCGACATTCGCTTCATACCCGTCGTCGGAGACCGTCAACGAAATGGATGCAATTACAGGTTCGGGAAACGGAGTCCCAGCCATGACGGCGGAAATTGCCTTCCAATGACCGACCGGGGATTGATTCGATGTGGTCATCGGAACCTGCTCCTGTCCAGCCTCGATGGGACTATTCGTAGTCGGCTCTGCTTTGTTGTTGACTGTCGAAGTGCCGCACCCAGCAATACTCAAAACGCAAACGATGGCAGCAACGACCGACATGATTTCAAATTTAACCAACCGTCGAGTCATGGTGTGCTTTCGTATTCGACGGCTAACGCTCACGTTCTCCGGGAGGCCGATTCTACGCCGGGTGGACAAAACGGAGCAATAGGGGCCTGGCGGATGGTGGTGTGCCAAGTGCGAGTCGCACATTGCATTTAGCTGGCCCTCCACTGCGGAAGTCCCACATCAGCATAGCCAGAGTCCGAGTCGCAATTCGCACTCGTCCCAAGAACTCGCCATTCTTCCGCCCTGAAAGGGCATCGACAAACCAGCCCAGGGCAACGCCCTGGGAATCGAGTCCGACCTGCTCGCCAAGCCCTGAAAGGGCGGCACAAGGCGAGGCCCAGCCCTTGTTTCGCCCTTTCAGGGCTGAGAGCGTGACGACAACTCCGCGACCTGGGGCGGCGCTC
>JAYSVZ010000756.1:0-9665 GCA_043718305.1 Planctomycetota bacterium
GGAGCGCCGCCCCAGGTCGCGGAGTTGTCGTCACGCTCTCAGCCCTGAAAGGGCGAAACAAGGGCTGGGCCTCGCCTTGTGCCGCCCTTTCAGGGCTTGCCGAACCAGCGGACTCGATACCCAGGGCGTTGCCGCTGGGCTGGTATGTCGGTGCCCTCCGGGGCGGATAAACGGAGCAATGCACGGGACGGGGGCGAAGTGCATCTCGCGATCTGGCTTTGGTGATGGGGGACTTCCGCAGTGGTGGGCTAGCCGCCAAGATTCCGACTCGGCACAATCCCCGGCTTCTCCCCCTCCTCTCGACACCTTGGGCTGCCATGATCCGGACTTTTCTGTTTGATATGGGCAACGTGCTGACGCGATTCTCGCACGACCGGATGTGTGACCAGATTGGACATTTGTGTGGTCGCTCGGGACCGGAGATGCAGCAGTTGCTGATCGGCTCCGGTTTGCAATGGGAGTTTGAACGGGGGAGGATTTCCGAGGCGGCGTTCTGCGAGCAACTTTCTTCCCTCGTGAGACAGTCGCTGGAGCTGACTGCCTTGCGGCGGGCTTCTTCGGATATCTTTGACCCCATCGTAGAGATGCGTCCGATACTGGACGCCTTGAAACAGCGTGGCTATCGGCTGGTCTTGTTGTCGAACACGACGGTCTCGCATTTTGAGTGGATCAAGTCGCAGTACACCTTCCTGGAGCCGTTTGATCACTGCGTGGTCTCGTTCGAAGCGGGGGCCATGAAGCCCGACCCGCCGATCTACGACGCGGCATTGCGGGCAATCCAGTGTGAGCCACACGAAGCGTTCTACACGGATGACATTCCTGAATATGTGGCCAAAGGGCGCGCGTACGGATTCCAGGCCGAAGTTTTTACCGGACCAGTTCAATTGCTAAGGCAGTTGGCCGATCGCGGGATTGTGATGCAGGACTAGCCCCCGCCATTGCGGTAGTCCCTCATCACCAGAGCCAGAGTCCGTGTCGCACTTTGCCCCCTCCGTCCCGGGAGTGCCTCATTCCTCCGCCCTGAAAGGGCACCGACATATCAGCCCAGGGCAACGCCCTGGGAGTCGTGTCCGCCATGTTTAACAAGCCCTGAAAGGGCGGCACAAAGCGATTCCCAACTCTGTTTCGCCCTTTCAGGGCTGAGGGCGTTTGAACCCAGCAACCTGGGGCGGCGCTCCCGCTGGTCGCTCTGCCCCAGGCTGGTTTGTGGCTGCCCCTTTCGGGGCGGAAGAGGAGAACGGGGCGACGATCGCGGTCTGGTGATGCTTCAATTCCGCAGTGGCAGGACTAGCCCCCGCCACGCTAAAACTCAGGGTTGGAGTTCAGGCTTTAGCCTGTCCCGGAGCAGCCTAAAGGCGGGACTCCACCCCCCACCCTCAGCGTTGACGAGGCACGATCACACCAACTCGTCGATCTGGGGATACTGGAACTGACGACGAAGTAGTAGACTCTGGAACCACTCTGGAACCTAAAGCCGCTGCAATCTGCTCGAACTGGAGAAGACCTCTGATGCGTTGGATCTGTGCCTTCGTTTGTCTGGTTGTTGCTGTCCGCTGCTCCGCCGAGGAGAGTTCACCAGTCACCTCGCCCACCGATGCGATCCATCGCTACGTGGCCCTGAAAGAGCCCGACTTCGGCTGGAAGCTCGCCCAGACGATCACCACTCCGCACGGCACCGTTCAACGTTTGGAACTGACCTCCCAGAAGTGGCAGGGGATCGTCTGGACGCATGCCCTGCTCGTTTACGAGCCGAAGGTGCTCGATCACGCGGATCACATGCTGCTCTTCGTGACCGGCGGAAGGGCCGGGGGGATTCCCAAAGACGGCGATCTGGCGATGGGACTCGCCCTGGCCGAACGGTGTGGAGCCCGCGTCGCAACGCTCCACGCGGTTCCGAATCAGCCGCTGTTTGGCGATCACGTTGAGGATGACTTGATTACGGAGACCTGGCTCAAGTACCTGGAGACCGGCGATGAGAGTTGGCCGTTGCTCTTTCCGATGGTCAAGAGTGCCGTCAAGGCGATGGACGCTCTCGAACAGTTTTCGATGGAGCAGTACAAAACGAAGCCCCAGGGGTTCGTGATCACGGGAGCCTCGAAACGCGGCTGGACAAGTTGGCTCACCCCCGTCGCCGACAAGCGAATCATCGCCACAGCCCCGATCGTCATCAACATGCTGAACTTCCCGGAGCAGATGAAGTACCAACTCGACACCTGGGGGAAGTACAGCGAGCAGATTGATGACTACACGAGCAAGGGGCTCATCAAGCCGAATGGTCCCGAGACCGTGCGTGAGAAGCGGCTGCAGGAGATGATGGACCCGTACACCTACCGCAAGCAGCTTACGCTTCCCAAGCTGATGGTCGTGGGGACCAATGATCCGTACTGGGTCGTGGACGCCATGAACCTGTACTGGGATGGACTCGAAGGGCCGAAGTACACGTTGCAAGTTCCGAACGCCGGACATGGCCTGGATGACGGACGCGACTCCGCCTTGACGACAATCGCGGTCTTCTTTCGCCATCAGGCCGGGGACATCCCGATGCCAAAGCTCGATTGGAAGTATGCGACTGGAAAGCAAGGGGTGGCCCTTTCAATGACTGCCGACCCGGCCCCCGTTGGTGTCCGGTTTTGGACAGCGGACTCGACTGACAAGGACTTCCGCGATGAGAAGTGGACCTCGGCAACGATCAATGCGCTGGATGGAACCTACATGGGAGTCCTGCCTAAAACTGGGCAGCATGTCGCGGTGTTTGGGGAGTACCAGTACAAACTGGGAGCACTCAACTACTCGCTGACGACTCAGGCTTATCGGGATTAGCTGTCGCTCACGTCGCTCCGCGACTGAGATTTCGAACGAGAGTGTACTCTCGCAACGCACTGGTCCCGCCTGCGAAATGCCAGTCGCGGAGCGACTGGCCTACGCCCCGCGATTCAGTTCTTGCCAAAGTTCACTCGCAGCTTGTCGAGCGTCAGACGACTCGTTCGCGAGTGCGATCCACTCGCCGGTCCGCGGGTCTGGTTTGTGAGTCGCGTCGATCAGCAGTGTCGCAGTCCGCGTCAAGTCGCGACACGCTCGATGCGATGCATCGTGAACGGCGGGGATCGTCCAGAGATCAATAGCCGGGTCGACATGGAGCGCGACCTCGGCCCAAACACAACCGTTATCCACCAGATCTACCGAATTATCGATCGCGACCGCAGACACCAGATCATTCAGAGGCGGCCAGGTGGCCAGGCTTTGCAGGGCCTGCCGGGCATGCCCCGGGTAGCGAGTCTCAACGCGGGCGATGCCTATCCGGCGACCGGCTGGACCTTGAGAAAACTCGAACGACGAGATCGCCGGGTTAATTCGTTGCAAGGCCGGTTGCAGCATCGCCGCGATGATCGGATTCCAGGTATCGGTCTCATTCCCCCCCGCCGAGTGGACCACGACCGGCAGTACCATCTGGGCCCGATGAGTCATCGCTGTCACGCGAACGATGGCCACTTGTTGCCGTGGAACCAGCAACCCCGACGCGTCGGCCACGGTCCCTTGCGCAGGGACTTCCTGAAGATCAAGATACCCCTCAATCAAACACTCCGCATCGGCGGGGCCGTCCAGTTCGACGGTCCGTCCTCGCGTCAGATTCAGCGGCTGGCCCCTGAGAACACCGACGAGTTCATAAGGATCGATGTCTGGCAAAGAGGGACACTGCGCGGCGATCTGCAAGAGCGGGTCACTGCCCAGCGAGATCATGACCGGCGTCTGTTTGCTCAGCGCTCGATGCTCCGCAACCAAGTCTGGACCTTGGTCAGAGAGCGTCCAATGGACGAGCAGTGTCTGCGGACCAGCGATCTCCAGCACCGGGCTACTGACCCAACACCGCCGACCATCGGGACTCGGCAGCATCACCTGCGCCCCCGTGATTGTGCGGCCCGTTTCGCCCTCGAAATTGCGAGGAAAGGAGAACTCCTCCAGATTCACATCCCGGCCCAGGCGGACCACCTGCTGGGCAAAAGCGTTCTTCACCGGGCGGGCCGCGAGCTTGGTAAGCCGCGACAGAAGCGAGGTGGGAGCCGGTGTCTCGGGGCGCGACTCTCCGTGACCGGGCGTGAGCCACTCCTCGATCTTCCGCGAGACAATCGACAGATCGTTCCCCCCCAGCACGAGGGCCACGCGTTTCGCGTTCCCCAGCAGATTGGTCACGACCGGAAAGCGCGAGCCGCGAACACTTTCAAAGAGCAGGGCCGGTCCGCCGTCCGATCGGGATCTTCTCGCCTCAGCGGTTAAAGCGGCAATCTGATGCCGATGGTCAACCTCCGCGCGGACTCTCAACAGCTCGCGTTCTGCCTCCAGGAGCTTCAGAAAGTCGCCCAGCGATTCCAGCGGCATGCGATTCCTTTCTCGGGGGTGGGCCTGCCTCGACAGCATCGACACTTAAGGCGAGCGGTCCGAGATAACATACCGTGGGATCGGCTTCTAGCCTGTCAGATTCGCCCAAATGACAGGCTAGAAGCCGATCCCACGGGCCAGAGAAGATCTGACCATCGCGAAACTGCCCTGGCGCGAACGTTTACGCCGGGGGCAGACCGAGCATCCGCCGCCACGCACTGACTTGCCCCATGTGCATCATCAGATGCCCACCGCAATAAAACGTATGCATCGATCCCAGCGTGGGGAAGAGTTCCGCGATCCGTCCTTGGCCGGGATTGGGCTTTTGGAAGACTTCATCGGGAGCCGCTTGCAAGGCGACGATGGCCGCCTCGTACCCTTGAAAGAAGACGCTCGTCACCTCATCCATCGACGGGTAGATCGTGCCCGAGGGGTCGTCCACGCACTTCGCATCTTTGGAGAAGACCGTCGCGAACGAGGGCGGAACCGCAATCGCCCCGGCATCCCCACCGAGCTGCTCCACAATCTTGCTGCCATAGAGCGCGAGATGTCCAAAGACGAACGCCCCGTGATTGGAGTCGATCACCTGGTCCCCGAAGCGGGCCAGCCGACCGAACTGCTCCGGCGTCACACCGGTGAGCATTCGGCGAGAGTAGCTCAGGCTCAAGGACAAAGAATCGGCAATGGTCTGACCAACAGAACGCGGCATGAGGATCACTCCGTAACAGGGGACTGCAAGGAGGTACTATAGCCGTGAGTCCGGTGCGATCCCAATGCTCGCCGAGGAGCGAGGTGGCCAGCCACCCAGTCTCTGCAGTTGACTCGAAATGCCCATGGATGTTTCCTTCGAGAGAGCAGTGCTTCCAAAAGTGGGATAGGCTTCCAGCCTGTCATACGCACGAGAAGACAGGCTGGAAGCCTATCCCACGAGACCTCACGTCGAGATTCCCAGCACGCGGTCGATCGCCGTTGACATCTGCTTCCAGGCCAAGGTCTCCGCCTTGAGCTGCTGTTTCCCCTCCCCGGTCAGTTCGTAGAACCGAGCCTTGCGATTCGATTCACTCAATCCCCAGTATGAGCTAGTCCAGCCGCGTTGCTCCATGCGATGCAGTGCGGGGTACAAGGATCCTTCCTCGACCTGCAGGAACTCCTCGCTGGTCTCTTTCAAGTACTTGGTAATCGAGTACCCATGCCGGGTCGTCGTATTGAGGGACTGCAGGACGAGCATGTCGAGGCTCCCCGGCAGTAGAGTCAGTTTCTTCTCGCGGGCCATGATTGGTTCTCCCTCGGCTGCCCCATAGAACGGCTATGGGAGAAGGATGGCCGGCTCCCATAGTCTGTCAATGGGAGTCTGGCCGGTTTTACAAGTTTCCGATCTTGACCGCTTGGTCTCAATCTCGACAATCCCACAATGCGTCCCGTCATGGCAGTCAATCTACGCTCGCTCTTTCCCACAGCCAGCTTCGTCGGCTGCGCGGATCTGCGTGTGACGGAGGCGTTTTCTGAATCGGGAGTTGTGCAGCCCGGGGGATTATTTGCGGCCTTGCCGGGGACTCGGGGGCATGGAATTCGCTACCTCCCCGAGGCGATGACCCGCGGGGCCATGAGCCTGCTGACCGAGCGGGCGGTGCCGGAGTGTCAGCTTCCGCAGTGCGTGGTCCGCGATGTTCGCGTGGCCTTTGGTCGGTTGTGCCATGCCTTGTATCGCGATCCGTCGCGTACGTTAAATCTCGCTGGCATCACGGGAACCAATGGAAAGACGACCACGACGTACATGATTCGAGCGATTCTCGAAGCCGCTGGACATCCGACGGGTTTGAGTGGAACGATCGAGATCGACGATGGCGAGCAAGCGATTTCCTCGCGACTGACGACGCCGGGATGCCGCGAGTTGGCTGAGTGGGCGGCGAAGCTCAGACGAGCCGGTTATCGACATGCCGCCATGGAGGTCTCCAGCCACGCCCTCGATCAAGGCCGACTCGCGGGAATGCAACTCGATGTGGCGCTGGTCACCAACCTGACTCAGGATCACTTCGACTACCATGGTGACATCGAAGCCTACCGAGCGGCCAAAGCTCAGATATTTGGTCACATCAGGCCGGGTGGCGTCGCGATCCTTAACGCAGACGATCCAGGGGCCATGTCGTTCGAACCCGCAGCAGGGAGCGCCGCACGGATGGTCACCTTCGGATTCGACGAACGGGCTGATGTGCGGGCTCGCATGCTCGATACGACAGTCAACGGATCGGTCTTTGAGGTCACCGCCAACGATAAAACGGCCACGCTACGAACTCCACTCATCGGGCGGCATAACGTTTCGAATGCCCTCGCGGCGATTGCCGTTTGTCGGACCTTCGGAATCGAACTCTCTGATATGGAGCGTGGGCTAGCAGCGCTGACTAGCGTCCCCGGTCGAATGCAGCGCATCGCGACCAGCGAACCTTTTGCAGCCTGGGTCGACTATGCCCATACGGACGATGGTCTGCGCCGCGCGATCGCCGCTGTTCGGCCTCTCATCGCGGGAAGATTAATCCTCGTCTTTGGAGCCGGTGGTGACCGCGACCCGATCAAGCGGCCGCTCATGGGAGTAGCGGCAGCCTCGGCGGATTTGGTGTTCGTCACGAGTGACAACCCGCGTTCGGAGGCCCCGGAAGCGATCGTGAGAGACATCCTGAGTGGATGGCCAACCGCAACCGCGCTGCCGCAAGTCGTCCTCGACCGCGAGGCTGCGATCTTCGCAGCCGTGGCCTCCGCTCAACCGGGGGATGGCGTGTTGATCGCTGGCAAGGGGCATGAGGCTTACCAGCAAATCGGCAGCGAGAAACGCCCGTTCTGTGATCGCGAGACGTGCCGAAGGGCGATCGACGCCCACCCATCCACAATGGGGTGCCCTGCGCCGCACCTGTTCCAGCCGATCAACGGAACAACTCCGGCTCTCCTCTCCCCTCGGGGGTGAGGAAGAACGGGAGGTGTCGTGCTGACCGACCTTTCGAATGCACATGAACGGAATCCATTCGCCCCCAACCCTTGCCGGATCGTTGCTCGCTGCCTCACAATAGACCGATGTCCGACTCTGTCCCGCCTCGTCTTCCGCATCCTGGGCCGATCTTCTATGGATCGCTGCGTCTTCCCTCGCGATATCTGATCTCCCCCTTGGCCGGTTATACGAATCTGGGGTTTCGTCGTGTTTGTCGAGCACTGGGTGGCGTGGGCTTGGCAACGACTGATTTGGTCAGTGCCCGGGGGATCGTGGCCAAAAGTTGGCGGTCGCTGCAACTGACCGAGACCTCACCCGATGACAAACCGTTCGCCGTGCAGATCTTTGGCGGCGACCCGATCATGATGCGGGACGCAGCCCAGTACCTGGAAGGAACCGGCGTCGACTCGATCGACATCAACATGGGGTGCCCCGTGAGCCGCATCACCGGAAACGGAGCTGGGGCGGCGATGATGTGCCGACCAAGTGAGACCACCGAACTGGTCCGCATTGTCGTCGAGGGCGTCCGCATTCCGGTCACCGTCAAGATGCGGCTCGGCTGGGACGAGACACAAATCACAGCTCCTCAGTTCGCCCGCGAGTTCGAACAACTCGGGGTCGCCGCGATCGCCATTCACGGCCGCACGCGGGCGCAAGGCTTCACCGGAACGGTCAGCCTCGATGGCATTCGGCAAGTTGTTGAGGCCGTTGAGAAAATCCCAGTCGTCGGGAACGGCGACATTCGCACGATCGCCGATGCAGAGCGGATGTTCGCGATGACCGGCTGCCACGCGATCTCGCTGGGCCGAGGCGCCTTGGCGAATCCGTGGATCTTCAGGCAACTCGTCGAATGGGAAACGACCGGCACCTATGGCCCGCCGGGCTCGTTCGATGACCGGCTGGGACTGTTGCGAAAGCAGTTCAGCTATCAAGCAGAGCAACAAGGCACCGACCGGGCGATCCGACTCTTCCGCAAGATGGCTCACTGGTATCTAAAGTCGATGCGCGTCTCCGCCGAGTTGCGGGATGAGTACCAGTCGGCCAATACTCGCGAAGAGATGGAGGCCGTGCTCCAAAAGATCACCGCCGTCGGCCCGCGCGGAATGAGTCGCGACGGAGTGCTGCCCGACATGAACGTCCCCGTGCCCAACGGTCCCGTCGAGCGGTGGTGACCGTGGGATAGGCTCAAATGGAAGGACATTGCATGACCCCCTGCCCGCATTGCCATCAAGAACTGCCGCTGCTGGCGATCACATGCCCGCACTGCCAGCATGACCTGCTACCACCGACCGCTGCACCGACCGAGGCCGGTTGGGAGTATTCCGGTCTAGCCGATCTCGTTTTGATGGCGGGCGCTTTCGTCACTGGATTAGCAGCCATCGTGTTGGGGTTTGCCGCATTTTTCTCTTGGTTTCGACTATTTGGAAATGATCGAGGCGAGGCGATCGTCGCGGAATCCCTGGCGTTTTCGTCGCATTTGTCACGACGGCAGCCAACTTTGTGGTTTTGATTCGAGTCGGAAGACGAGACTACGCCATGCGCCACGATTAAGACTGTTCTATCTGTTCGATCAATAATAGTCGCCTTTCGCTCCGCGAAAGAGCGATCTATTGATGACACGAACAGTACTTGGCGAAATCGTTCGCTTCTCCTCTTGCGTTAGCGAAAGTCTTCGCTAAAATGATTAGCGAAGAGCTTCGCTAATCGCAACGCACAATCCGACAGACACGGCCACGATCTACTTTGGAGCCTCGTCGATGACCAAATCCAGTCCCTCGCAGCCGACGGAAGTCGAGCTGCAAATCTTGAGAATCCTCTGGGAACTTGGCCCCAGCCCCGTGCGTCTGGTTCATAAGCGGCTGGAAGCCGACAAGGGGACCAACTACTCGACGACGGTCAAGATGCTGTCGGTCATGCTGGAGAAGGGCCTCGTCAAACGCGACGAGGAGGCCAGCCCGCATATCTACCGGGCGACCGCGACGCGCGAGAAGACGAGCAAGCGAATGCTCACCGACCTCGTCGATAAGGTCTACGCCGGGTCGACGATGAGCCTTGTGCTGCAAGCGCTGTCATCGACGAAGGCGACCCGCGAAGAACTCGATGAGGTCCGCAAGCTGCTTGATCAGATGGAGCGCCCGTAGGCGATGTTTCAGCAGCCGTAGGGTGGGACCAGCCGGGCTCTGCGGCGCAGGCCCACCATTCGGAAGTCACGTCGTACATGGTGGGCCAGCGCTCCAAAGCGAGCTTGTCCCACCCTACATCAACCACGTCAACACGTCCCCCACCGGGAGTGACCGATGTCGAATTTCATTGA